>CAYMLS010000068.1:0-19524 GCA_964390665.1 uncultured Bacteroidales bacterium
GGCTTCATTATCCCAGTTTACAAGTACTCCTACAGTAGGTTCTTTGCGTGCATCCCAAAGTTCATCGCGGTATTGGTTGGCAGCCCGGGCAATTTTTCCTGCTTTGATGGCGCGGGGTCCGGGTTCGTTCTGGCGGTTGAGCAACGCATACTCGCCCGACTCCCATCCTGCGCGGCGGTAGTTCCAGGCCCACAGTCCAACACCACGCAATCCACCAGCCATGTAGGATAAAAGCAGTTGCGTAATGGTACCCTCGTCAACAGTATATCCGGGGGTTCCCTCCTGCCCTTTTCTGTCCCATCCTTTTCCACCGCTAAATTGCTGTGGTCCACCCGTACTTTCCCAGGTAGATGCCCATCCACCTTTAAACCAATCGGTTGTAATAGATGACTGCATATAAATATTGCGTGTTACTTCATATTCGGTTTCTTCAAAATGCCATGCCAGATGAATGGAAGGATAAAAAGAGCCTCTGTCGGTCATTTCTTCTGCGATCCCTTCCATATCGGTAGCACGGGAAGCAAAAGGCAGGAAAAGTCCCATTTCACCACCAGCCCTTACAGGTTGCTCCGGATGATGTCCTTTCTTGAATTTCTCTATGTCCTGGTTGCGCATATCTGCTTTAAAGCGAAGTACATCCCTCACTTTTCCATACTCTCTGCCCACTTTGGGCACAATCACTTCACTGCCAGGCACAGCAGTGATATGATCATCATTGTCAAAATCTTCCCACGACTGATAGGGTTCGGGAGTAATACCCACTTCATATTGATTCCATGCCCTCACCAATTCGTCGATAGTGCTGTACTTGTTTTTTACCCATTCTTTAAAAAGGGGAATATCATCCGGGCGCAGGTATTGATCGGGATAGTGTTTATACCTTACTTCTCCCGGATTAATTGGCTGCCGCCAGTCTTCCAGGTGTCTTTCAAAAATTTTGTTTTGATATTCAAGCATTTTCGGATGTTTGCGGATCTCATCCATGGAAAGTTTTCTGGATATCCCGAGTTCTTTGAGCAAATCATCGGTAATGGGTTCCCACCCCCCTTCGCCATACCAAAAAGGAATGATCCCTTCCTCGAGGGCAATTTTCAATGTTTTTTCCCTTGGCCATTCGGGTGTATTCATGGTTTGTTTCAGGTTTGTAAAACCCAGTTCTTTCATCATTCTGAAATGATGACGCATGTCCTCTTCGGTACATCCGTCCCATGGCAGAAACACAACACCATAGGGCATAGGAGCAATATCGCGGAATTTTTGCTGCATGGGCGAATAATGCATCTGGTCATACAATTCAGTTAAAAACTCGTCGTTTTCCTGGGTCATCGCATTCATGGCAATGAACATCAGGGGGATTAAAAATATTTTTTTCATTTTTTTTGATTCGGTTTTGAACGATTTAATATTTGAGGTTAAGGTTGAGGTTGAGGTTGAGGTTGAGGTTATTCTTTGATCTGATTCATGATATCCTGTCCTTTTACTTCGTGCAGAGAAACGTCGTCATTCAGAGCATTGGCAGCGGCAATTCCTGCAGCCTGACCAAGCATCATAAAGACCGGTTCCATTCGTATGCTGCCATAAGCAATATGTGATGCCGAGAGACACACTGGCACCAGCAGGTTCGTACATTCCTCTTTTTGGGGCAACATGGCGCGATAGGATATGGGATAAGCCTGCGGAACCCTGATCTGAACATCACCATCATTTTTAACCATCCCATTAACCACATGCCGGTCGCAATTATGAGAATCCATGTTGTATGAACCGTAAGCAACACCATCGGTTACTATTTCGCGCGACATGCAATGATGTTCGGTCATGATCATCTCGCCCAGCATCCGGCGCGATTCGCGGATATACAGTTGATGAGGGAAATGACCGTTATCAACAAATTCATCTTTGGGGTATCCGTATTCATTCATTTGGTCTTTGATATGCTGAGGAATATCGGGATCGGTCGCCAAAAAATAGATGATTCCTTTGTTATGATCTTCAATTTCCTTTGCGATCTTCTTGCGTGTATGATAGTCTGCTTCAGGATAATCCCAGTTTACTTTTGTCATACTCAAAGAAAACCCACCTTTGTTGTTGATATCGGTTTTTTGATTGGGCATTTCGATGATACGCAGATAAAGTTGCCAGATTCGCTGCACCCAATCCATTGAATCCCTCTGTTGAATAATTCTTCGCAGCACTTCATAACGGGCAGGATCATAATTATCGGGTTCGGTAATGGGAATGCTGTTTTCCGGGTCGGTGGTCATGCATATACGATAGCAATAGGCCTGTACTTTATGGTCGCCGGTTCCCTCCTCGGCCATCGGTTCTTCGCTAACTCCCCAGATCAGTCCACTGGAAGGGTCTCCCGGAATAATATAAGGATCAATGCCATCCGGTACCTGGTTATCCTGCGATAAACGAACCCCGTTATATGTTTCACCATAAACGCTGTTTGCTTCACGCCCAACGGTATAACTTACACCTGCCTGTGCCATCAGATCTCCCTCATAACTGGCATCAATAAACACTTTTGCTTTCACGGTGATATTTTCCTTTCCGTACTCGTAATCTTTAAGGGTTATGGTTTGTATTTCAGAACCATTGGTGGTTGCATCAATAATATGATAATCATAAATAACATCTACATTTGCTTCATTTATATAATCATTGAAAACCTCTTCGGCAACGTGAGGTTCAAAATGCCATGCTACTTCGTCCAGTCCGTATTTCTTTCCGAGACGCATGTAATAATCACGCGAAAGGCCAATAACAGATTCCTGCCTTCCTACGTCGGTGGCTCCCAACCCACCGGAAGAAAGTCCTCCCAGATGCCGCCCGGGTTCGATCAGCAGTACAGACATCCCCTGCATTTTAGCAGAATAAGCGGCAATTACGCCAGCCGATGTGCCACCATAAATACAAACATCTACCTGGTGGTCGGTTTTAGATACATCACTACATCCCATTATGAAAGGGACCAAAACAAAGATTAAAAGAAGTTTTTTCATCATTTCTGTATTTTTAGGTTGATATTATTTTTATTTTGTTGTTTCGTACTTTTATGGTTGGATTGTTTCACGAATGAGTTGTTTGAATGATTTGTAAATGATTATCAATTCTTAAATCTGGTGTCAATTGGCTTCGCCGGGCTTTCTGTTTGTGTAATTTGTAGACAATATACTTTTCAGAGTGGATTCAATTATCAATTTTCTCCGGTACTTTTTGTGAAATCCGGAAATAGGTGTTGCACATGTTACGATTGAGTTTGTCTGCAATGGTAATGATGCCAACGGGTTGGTTTTCACCACCATCGCCCCTGCCTGCCACTTCCTGGTCTTTAAACTGGTACCAATGACTTCCCACAGCATATGGGTATGATGCCCAGGTGAGGACATAGTTTTCTATCATATCATACCGCTTATGGTCAGGAAAATTCTCATAAACAGGCCACAACTGCTTAGGTGTTCGGGGTGGAATGTGATGCTCCCCTATCAGGATGGGTTTTTGCGCTGCATCATACCACAAATCCATCTCTTCCCGCAAGGGATAGGCGCTATAGACATTTACCGACAAAACATCGGCATATTTTCCCACCTTTCGGGCAACCCCTTCCATTTTATCGAAATTACGGGTAAACCGGCACCCCAGATACAAATGATCAGGATCATATTTTCGAAGGGCACCGCTGATCACAGAAAAATACTTTTCTGCATACAATCCAATTTTTGCCTCATCTCCCGGAATATTTTGAAGTTCTTTTCCTGTGTAGCTCATGGAATCGATCAGGGGAATACTTCTCCAGGACATCTCGTTGTCAACAAAATAACCTAAAAGATAAGGGTCGTTGCTGTAATTCTGAATACCAGCAAATATACTATCAACATGATGCTCCCATTGGGGATGAAAAACATCGGGTAAATTACCGAAAGTAGGAAATTTGCTGGCGTCTCTGGTATCAAGGGTAAAAGTATAGGGTATTTCAGGTTCGTGAAAAAAGAGTGTATCACTCCAGTTTCCAACCGTATTGAATCCCATGGTTTTCATACGGTGAACGGTATGCTTTTTCCAATGGTCATAGTCTTCATACTTTTGCTTTATATTCCAGGTATAGTGAGAAAAGTATGTTGAATCACTGAAAAAGCACTCGGGGCATTCGTGATACGATGGTATATGCTCAAAGATCTGTTCTCTTCCCTCTACCCTTGTAACGTCTGCTGTGCCCCGAAACGATTTTCGCCGCACACCATTGATACCCAGACTGAAAAACGGATTGCCTTCAGGTGTAACCAGGTACCAGCGTCCATCCTTATATTGTGTTGTAAAAAAACCAGTAGCATCCAATAATATACCTGTTTCCGTATAGCCTCCATATTTATCTTTTCCATGTTTTCCGGCGATGACAGATAAAGAATCCAGATATCTGGTCTCTTTTTCCATTTCTACCAATTCCTCATGGGTTTTAACCTTTTCAGGATAGCTGACCAGGTTGCGTTGACCAAAACGATCGACCAATACCCCGGGGTCATCAGAAAAGTACAAACGAATCCATTCTATTTCACATTGAACGGGCTCCACAGAACTTATTTTCAAATAAGCAGGTTTTGCATCCAACCCACCCAGCAGCCCCGTTTCTTTCATTGCCACTCTATATTCGTTTTTTCCTTTTTCTAACCGGAGTGTGTCATGCGTACGTGTACGACTTCCAAAAACCTCCAGTACCAAACGGGATGAGGTGGATGAATGAACAGAAAAAACAAGTTTCTGACTGTTTTTCCAGGAAACCGGCAGACCGACACTTTCTGGTGCAAAACGAAAGTATCCATCTTCTAAGAAGTCAAGGACAATGGCACTATTATTCACTTCCAACGACACGCTTTCCATTTGTACATTGTCAATTTCATCCTGACGGGCACCACCAAAAACGCCGATGGTCTGCTGCCGGTCACCTTCTTGTTCTTCAAACAAATTTGAAAAATCAGATTCCACAAATTGCCCCTGGGGAGAACAAGAGAAAAGGATCGGGATAAAAAACAAAATAAGAAAAGTTCTGGTCATGATATGGGTTAAGGTTGAGGTTGAGGTTAAGGTTAAGGTTGAGGTTGAGGTTGAGGTTGAGGTTGAGGTTGAGAAAGAGATGGGGGTGGATTATCTGATCCCCATGGTGTGGGTTGATCTGTCATTTCCAGTTCGAGTTTTCCACCTTTTGCAATTTCGCTGTGGGTAAACCATGCCTGTTCTAACTTTTCACCATTCAAACGGGCTGATTTTATGTAGATATTCTCATGTGAAACATTGTTTGCTTCTACTATGAAAGAGGCATTGTTTTCCAGGTGGATGACCGATTTCTTAAACAAGGGGCTGCCTATCAGATATAAGTCTTGCCCGGCTACCGGAAAAAAACCCATGGAGCTGAAAACGAACCATGAAGACATGGCACCAGAATCATCCTGACCGGGCAGACCATCGGTTGAAGAGAGATATTGGGTACGCAGCAGTTTCTGCACCTGTTCCGCGGTTTTATCGTGCCGGCCAGCATAAATATACTGATAAGGCAGCAGAAAAAGAGGTTCATTGCCCAGGTTGAAGGAATCACCCCCGAATAGTTTGTCGAGGTATGCAATATAATTGTCGTAGTTTCCGTGCCGGTTGATCAGTCCCTGCATATCATGGGGTACATAGCTGCTGTAAGCCAGGGGAGTTGCTTCATAAAAGTAGGGGTCATTCCAGTGGTCGCGCCTAAGGTTTTCAGAGGTAATACCGGGTTGCCAGTTTCCCCTCCGGTCTTTTGCCCAGAAATGTCCGGCACTGTCGTGAAAGAGTTTAAAAACATCCTGAGAACGCTTTCGGTAGAGTTGGGCAAGGTCTTCTTTACCTTTTTCGGCAGCGATCTGTGCTATACAAAAATCGTTGTAGGCATATTCCAGGGTTCTGGAGCTGGCACCATTGACCGATTCGGAGGTTACAAATCCCAACTGAAGATAATCCTTTAGATATCTTCCGTATTGAGTAGGATCATCCGATTCTGATTCAGCATTTTTACGGGTTGCCTCCAATGCTTTTTCTATATCAAAGCCGCCCAGGTTTTTCACCACAGCATCGGCAAACACAACATCTACATTGGTACCTCCCTGTATGTTTGAAAAATCTCCGGCAACCCACGAATCGGGCAGCCAACCTCTCTGATCATAAATATCCAGCAAACTATTGAGGATTTCCCTTTGTTTCTGAGGGGTAATGAGTGTATGCAGCGGCATAACAGTTCTGAAAACATCCCAGATACAATAATGATCCCAGAAATGGGGGTTTTCGCCGGGCCAATTCTCAATCTCGCCTGTAACCTCGGTAGGCATCAGAAATGTATTGCGAAGAGAAGAATAGAAAACCTGCCGATGTTCGGGCAAGCCACCTGTTATTTCAATGGAAGAGAGTTTTTCTTCCCACAATTCATTGGTGTGGGCATAAACCTGATCAAAAGTGAGATCTTGCTTTTCAGTCAGGTTATCCATTGCTTTATCCATGCTCAGATAAGATATCCCAACCTTTACCTCAACAGTTTGCATATGCTTAAGATCAAATCCGGCATATACGCCCATTCTTCTTTCCTTTACCGGTTTATCCTTTTCAAATACAACCGATGCAGAGCGCTCATTCAACCTGATCCCGTCATGATTCCAGATACCATGCTCGTTCACTGGCGTATCGAACTGAGCCACAAAATAAATTTTATAAGGATTGGGTTTTCCCCAACCACCTTCAAAGGTGCCCCAACCCCGAATTATATCATCATCGGTAATTTCCACAAAGGCTTCTGTGCACCTGGCATCATTAAGTCCTGCACGGGTAACAGTATGAGCAACATCAATAAAGATGCTGCCTTCTATATCCGGCTGTTTTTGCCAGGTGAAGAATGTATATTTGTGCCATCCGGTTTTTTCTGTTGCCGTAAGTTCCACATCCACATCACCCGGCACGCGGCGCATGGTAACGGCATAATAACCCG
This sequence comes from uncultured Bacteroidales bacterium, assembly GCA_964390665.1. GTDB lineage: Bacteria > Bacteroidota > Bacteroidia > Bacteroidales > UBA7960 > SKVR01. The sequence goes on from CAYMLS010000068.1 coordinate 7,001, forward strand.
GAAATGCTCTTTCGTTGGCTATTCTTACGGAAGCATAATCATCTACATCAGGGGTACCTACCTGTGGAATTACTAGAATATTCCCATAACGTGGTCCACCACCGGTGCCGCTGGTGTGGGTATGACTGAAACCCGCAATGGATTTTCCCGGGCGGTATCCGGATGTGGGATGAGGAGGCAAATTATCGGGGCTAAGTTTAACCATACCAAAAGGAACCGATGCCCCGGGTAGTATATTTCCTTCAATGGTTCCCATAAAAGGATTTACATATCCGTTGGTTTCCATTTTAAGACTTTCAGAGGTTTCTGATTTGTTTTGATGACACTGAACCAAAAAAATCAAAGATGCAAACAGGAAGGTGAAGCGGATGAACATTTTTTTTAAAATTAATTGTTTACACGAAAATAATACAGTTGTGTGAAACGATATAATCAGCAACAGACAAATGGCATGAAAACAACAAATGACCTTGTAAAATGAGACTTTTTTACCAAAACAGATGATTAACCCAATGCGCCCCTGGGTTCTTACCTCACAAACAAATTCATAAAAAATCCCCTGCTTTTTGAGCAGGGGATTTTGAACCAAAACCCAACGTCTTATTTAGTGCTTGCAAGAAAACGCCAATTGCTGCGTTGGGCTCGCCTTCAAAACAGTCGATTACGAAAAGTAAACTCCTGTTTTTCAGTCATCGCCCGCCTTGCACTTGACGCTTTCTTTATCAAGCACAGATAAAATCGTGGGTTTTCTTGCTGACACTATTTACTGATAAGCATTGTTAAAATTTGTTTCTGTAGAAGGTACAGTTTGTACCAGTGAAGGATCGTTATAAGGGATGGGAGAAACACCCTCGCGGTCTCCGGGTCCGATATCATACTTCAGCGCCTGCCGATAAGGCAGCCAATCTCCCTCAAAAGCCAGTTCCTTCATTCTTTCTTTGTGGATATCTTCTTCCGTGATCGTTGGAAGGTCATCCAGTCCGGCCTTATTTCTCACTGCATTAACGTCTTCAAGAGCAGCAGCCTGGTTGGCAGAAGCACCATTGCCGCCCAGGAAATTGATGATAGCCCGGGTAAGATACATTTCCTGCAAACGGAAAAGGGGTATACTGGTATTTTGAGGATTTTCCTCGCCCCTGTGATACTTGTCAACCCATACATGAGGTCTGTCTAAACTGAATTCAGGTTCCGGGTTTTCATCAGCACCAGATGCTTCATAACGCCTGTAAAGCTGCAGATATCTTTTATCTGCCAGTGCTTCGGCGGTTTCTTCCAGTGTGCCGGGGTCGATCCATTCCACCTGAGTAAGGAAATAATCGCTGAGGGCAATATTGCGGTCAGTGGATACTCCCCCCTGGTCTCTTGTAGCACTGATCACATCAAATCCACGATGGTACTTCCAGTTGCTGGTCAGTCCCACACCATCACCAGCGTAGAACTGGTAAAACCAAACCACTTCATTGGAAATAGGATCTGCCTCAGTTACTTTGTTCCATGCTTCAATAGGTTCGTTGGTAAGATCATGCCCGGACTGATTGATGACCATATCAGCATGCGTCAAAGCCTGATCCCATTGTTGTGTTTGAAACATAACCCTTGACATGAGAAAAGCAGCTGCAAATTTATCAGCTCTTCCATCGGCATAAGATTGGGGTGGGTTACTGGCTGCTTCAAAACTATTGGGTAAATTGTCAACAGCGATCCTCAGGTCTTCTTCAATAAGATCATAAACCTGCTGTACGGTAGAAGGTTCCAGGTTTGCCTGTTCCAGATTTTGAGTAGGAGTGATTCTCAGCGGAAAAGCAATATCGCTGGAAGCAGTGGCAACATCATATGCCGGAGCAAAGGTTTTGGCCAGCAAGTAGTAGTTGAATGCACGAATAAAGTGGAGTTCACCAATAATTCTGGGATACCATCCGTTGGGGTCGTCAAACCTTTCATTGTTTTCAATAAAGTAAATCCCTTCATTGGCAGAAGAAATCGCTTTATAACAACTGATCCATATATTTTTGTTGATGGCATTTTCAGGGTTATCACTTACGCGGTTATAATAATCCTGTATTGCTCCCGAACTGATTTCCCATCCGGCACCTGCATTGGGTAAAAACCGGGCAATATCGGATTGTGCCACACGATTGATCCTGCCATGATCCAACTGGCTGTCGTTCCAGATATTACCACTGGTATGCCAGTAAGCGCCATTAACCAGTGATTCGAGATCTTCCACTGCTTGCCAATCGTTATTGGCATCAATAGATCGAATGTCTACATCACTTAGAAAAGCTTCATCGTCGCATGCCTGAAAAAGAACAGCAACGCTCAAAAGGGTGAAATATATTATTATTTTTTTCATAATCGTCTTATTTTTTAGGGATGTTATTAAAATGAAACAGTTACTCCGGTGTTAAAGCTCCTGGTTTGTGGCAACAGGCCTGAGCCTGCAACACCCTGAACAAGGTTTCTGGATTCAGCACTGCCTCCGGTGGCAATCAGTTCAGGATCCAGACCGGGATAATTGGTAAACGTCAGCAGATTGCTGGCACTAACGTAGATACGAATTTCTTTCATTGCCAGCCGCTGGGTAAGATTCTGCGGAAGTGTATATCCCAATTGAATGTTTCTCAACCTCATGAAATCACCTTTGTATAAATAGCGGTCTGTTTGCTGACTAAAGTTACCAACAGTTTCCTCACCGTCTGCATCCAGGTAGGTGTATCTGTTTTCCCATGTAAGTGCTGGATAATCTGCATCTTTATTGGAGGTTGTCCAGTAATTGTCTGCATAATCTTCTCTGATCACATTTCTGCCACTACCTACTGATGTTGCCATTTGTTCTGCTGAATCATATATATAGTTTCCGCCCTGGAAAGAAAGCAGGAAGCTAAAGGTGAAACCTTTGTATGAGAAAGCATTGTTTATACCACCATAGAAGGTAGGAAGACCCGATTTATCTTCATGCACGTACCTGTTGGTGGCAACATTTCCTTCTGTTGCTGGTAACAGTTCTCCTGTTTTTTCACCATAATTTGGGTTATCGCTACCATCTTCCAGAAATGGATCATTGTCAATTTCGTAAATCAGTTCGTGTCCGTAAGTTTCATCAATGCCTGCAGATGCAGCCAAATAATAAGCACCCAGGATTCCACCTATGCGGGTTGTTGTAATACCCGCATCTATTCCTGCGCGCGATTCTGCCAATACAGGTGTGAGACTACCAATTTCATTGTTGCTGGTAGTGAAATTGAACCCTGTGGTCCACATAAAGTCACCGGTATTTACATTTACCGAGTTGATGTTGAACTCAACACCCCGGTTCAACAAATCACCAATATTTGCCCAAATACGGCTTGTGCCGGCAGAAACACCGATGGGTACCTGCAGCAGCATATCACTAACATCCTGATAATAATAGGCAATGGATCCTTCGAGTCTGTTATCGATCAATCCGTAATCAAAACCTACGTCAATACTGTTGGTAACCTCCCAGGTAATATCAGATGCACCGATATTGTTGAGTGTACTTCCCGATCCGGTATTTCCGTAGCGTGTCCAGGTAAGGAATTGTGTTTGTGTAATACCCTGAGGAATGGATGCGTTACCGGTTTGACCGAAGCTACCTCTTAATTTCAGAAAACTAATGGTGGCGTTGTCGGCCAGAAATTCCTCCTCGCTGAGTACCCAACCTGCAGAGAAAGCGGTAAAATCGCCAAAACGATTAGCAGAACCAAACTTCGATGAGCCGTCGCGGCGATAACTGATCCCTGCATAATACTTATTCATGAAATTGTAGTTGGCTCTGGCAAAGTATCCCCTGAATTTTGTTTCCGGCATATTACCATAAACGACCCTTTGTATATTATCACCTGCCACAGCACCAATTTCCTGGTCGCTGGTAGTAAGGTTGGTTGCTTCAAGGTTGCGCTCTCTTTCGCGGGTATGGAATGTTTCGGTACCCAATGTTAATGCAATGTTGTGATCATCTGCAAAAGAGCGGTTATAACTGAAATAGGCATCGTAATTCAGGTTATAATATTGTTTTCCTTCATCGAAACCATAGGATACACCAGAAGGACGCATAAATCCTGAACCGTAAGCCATACTGTTTGTACTCATATAATCGGCTGAAACATCACCGGTGATAGATAAACCTTCAATAAATGGAATATCGTAGGTAGCAAACAAGGTACCCAGAACCCTGTAATGGTCTGACCAGAAATTTATATGGTCTCTGTTTTGCGAAGCTTTCAGATTTCTTCCGGACAATCTGTCGAACAATGTTCCATCTGCATTATAGATCGGCAAAATGGGTAGTGCGCCAGAAGCAGCCATGTTGTATCCACCTTTGGCAATATTCTCATTTCCACCGGGTACTCCTCCGTTGGGTGCCTCATCGTTATGCACCTGAGAATAATTGATACGGGCACCGGTAGAGAGATTATCCGTGGGTTTGAAATCTATATTGGATCTTACGTTAAATCTGCTCATATTACTACCAACCAAAATGCCCTCCTCATCGCGATATTGCGCAGATAGATAATATGAAGCATTTTCAGTACCGCGCGATGTAGAGAAATTATATTCCTGCAATACACCCTGTTGCAATGCCACATCATACCAGTCGGTATTGGTATTTGCTGCCTGGTCGCGGGAAAGTGTTACGGTAGGATCAAAATCGCCCACAATGCTGTTGGGGTCAAATGGGTCGAGACCGGCGTTTGATCTTGCCTGATCGACCAATGACAACCATTGAGGACCATCAACAAAATCGATAAGGTTTAAAGGATTGGAAAACCCTGTTCTAACATCAAAGGTAGTAACGCTTTCTCCGGTTCTTCCCCCTTTTGTGGTAATCAGAATAACACCATTCGATCCTCTGGAACCATAAATAGCGGTTGCCGCAGCATCTTTGAGAACCTCCACAGATTCAATGTCATTGGGATTAAGTGTGGAAAGAGGGTTGATGGCGTCACCTCTTGTTTTGGATGTAATACCATTATCAACGGGAATTCCGTCTATGATATAAAGAGGCTCTGTAGCAGAAGATATGGAGTTTACACCTCTGATCAAAACCCTTACCTTACCGCCTGGTGTAGCACCAGACTGTGTAACCTGCAACCCCGATGCACGACCCTGCAAAGCAGCATCGAAGGAGGCGGAAGGTATCTCTGTAAGTTCTTCCGATCCTACGGAAGAAACCGAACCCAGAATATCTCTACGTTTGCTTGTACCGTATCCGATCACCACAAATTCATCCAAAAATCGGATATCTTCAACGAGCGTAACATCTACAGTCTCTCTTCCATCCACGTTTACTTGTTGGGTAGTATACCCTACATAAGAGAATTCGAGTGTTCCGTCAGCAGATTCGATTGTAATGGTATAATTTCCTTCATAGTCGGTAGTAACTCCATTCGTAGTACCCACTTCCATTACATTAACGCCCGGCAGCAAATTTCCCTGCTCATCGGTTACTGTACCTTTAACGGTATGATCCTGAACGGATCGCGTTTCAGAAAGTCCGGCAAACAACTGTGCATTTACCCAAAGAAGGGTAAACAGTACCAGCCAGATTCTTTTTCCTGTTGATCGATCACCTTTGCAGGTGACGGTTGTTTTTGTTGTTTGTTTCATTTTTTAAATGTTGGTTTTTAATCGTCTGATGATCCCTTTTTCCATGTATGATCATTATTCCTGATAATCAGGCTAAGAACATAAGGTACCATAAGACGTTAGGTTAATAATTATTTACAATCAGGTAGTTGATAAAAAAAGAATTTCTCCATTTTCAGGGGGGTGTATCTTTCCAGGGGAAAAATCCTTTTTTCAGGATTAAGGGTAATACATAACGAATGATCATAGGCATTGGATTTAATGGATAATTGATGAACTATATTTCTATTTTTTTTTGTTTTTAAACAAATATGCAACATAATCCAAAATCAACATTAACAATATCATATTCTATTTTGCATCAGGGTGCAACAAGGGGCTGGATCTAAACCCGTAAAATGTGCAGTAAAAATAATGAACGTTAAACTGGATTCACAGGATTTTTATCCCAAAAAGCAGGTAGAAATATCTCAGAAAAAAGTTTCATTGGAGAGATAATCTCATGAAATTCAGAATATAAATGAACCGATTTTCCACCAAATTGAAACGATATTCATCCCTCAGCATTTGAGACAGCAAAATATTCCAATGTTCGTTAAAAGATAATTCAAAAACATCGATTCCGACATTTTTAGTCTTAAAAGGTTCATCATGGTTGTTAAGCGAATTCAGACTTGTATCATCTTGCTTGTTGGATAATTTCTCAGAACCAAAACTCATATCCGAATCTGTAAATATTAAGACTTATTATTTTTGAACTTCGCTCCTCAAAGGCCAGTGCTCACTCGGAACATGCTCTTTCTTAATAATCGCCTCAAACTCGGCTTCCAGTTCCGGCATTTCTTTTACCCAGTTGTATATTTCCTCAGGGTCTTCTTCTAAATTATAAATTTGAAGTGGTGCATTCTCATACTCTTTCACAGCCTTCCATTTTCCTTTACGAATGGCAAACCTGGCATCAGCAAACCGCATGTATGGGAATTCCCAGTAAATATACTCTCTGTGTAGGGTATCTGATTCACCGGTAAATAGTTTTACCAAACTTTCGCCATCACTTTTAGTCTCTTGTTTTGCCAATTCAGCGCAGGTAGCAAACAAATCATAATACACCACCGGCTCATTTGAAACTTGCTGAGGCTGAATTACAGCCGGCCATTTCACAATAAAAGGCACACGAATCCCCCCTTCGTACAAATCGCGTTTCATGCCTCTGAAATTAGCATTGGATTTAAAAAAGCGTGCATTGTGGTAAAAATGACGTTGTCCGTCTCCTCCCCCATTATCGCTCATAAACATAATGATCGTATTATCGGCTATACCCAGGGAATCAACAGCATCCATAATCTTACCCAGATGCACATCGATCATATGAATCATGGTAGCCCAACGCTTATCACCCTCCGGCCATGGTTTGTCTTTATATATCCCCATCGGTTCATACGGCATATATAAATGAGGTAATTGCGTTGGAACATAGGCAAAGAAGCTGGTGTCTTTATTTGCCGATATCCACTCAATAGCTTTATCGACATACCAGTCTGCTGAACTGTATTGATTTTCTTCTTTCAGATCAACAGGTATTTGCTTTTCGTTGTGCCACAAAGAATCAAAGTAGTAGTGATGTGCCCGCCGTTGGTTTAAAAGTCCATAAAACTCATCGAAACCCTGCTTATTTGGCACTCCTGAAGTGCCGGCCTCTCCTAAGCCCCATTTACCAAACAATCCGGTAACATAACCCGCTTGTTTGAGTACCTTAGCAATGGTTTGAGTAGAATCCGTAAAAGGAATATCCTCACCCTGAATCGACCTGTTATTGCGTACCAATGTACTTCCCCCATGTTTTCCTGTCATTAAACAAGAACGTGAGGGTGCAGAAACCGGTGACCCTGTGTATGCATCGGTAAAACGCATGCCTTGTGCAGCAAGACGATCAATATTTGGTGTTTGAATCTTTTCCTGTCCATAACAGCCGGCATCGCCCCAGCCCATATCGTCGCAGAAGAACATGATGATGTTGGGCGCCTCGGAATACTCAGGTGCCTTTCCATCTGATTTTGATTGATCCGAATGATTTTGACATGCTATTGCGACAAGCAAAATCGGTGTTGTTTTTAGTATTGTTTTTGATTTCATTTTCATCTGTTTATAATTTGATTAATTCGGTCAGATAGCCTGTCCCGTCTATGCGGGAGAGCTCGCTAACAGTCTGACTGCATGCTTTTGATGCCACGAATTATAATCATGCGCGTGTGTGTCAAAATCTTTGTCATGCTCGGTTCATATTATTTTAATCATAAATGGCATAAAAGATTTACTTGTTTGTTGAACCATAAAAGTTGTATTATTTAATGAATACCTAACCTTTCTTTCACTTTTTGCTCATACGCTTCCGGTGGTGCAGGCAGTTTATCATACTGATTCACCAAAAAATCCTTCAATTCTGCTTTCATTGTTTCCATCTCGTTAGGATAATCGGCAATAACATTGTATTGCTCCTCCTTGTCTCTCCCAATATGATACATCTCGTCTTCATCGCCATTGAAAAACATGATGTGTTTCAGTTGCGTTTTGGTGTCATAAATGGCTGCATTAGCTCTTTGTGCCCAGTGTGTCCTGGTGTCAGGGAAATACCAGATAAACTGACGGTCGGGCAAAGTATCTCCTTTAAAAATTGGCAACCATGATAGTCCATCGGTCTTTTCTTCCGATTCAAAGCCTGTATAGTCTTTAATGGTTTCAAACACATCAGGCAGGTACACCGGTTTATGGTATTCCGTGGCTGTTATCTTGCCCTCCCACACCACAAATGCCGGCACTCGCACACCTGCCTCATAGGTAGAATTCTTTCCTCCATTGAATGGATAGCATGGAGCATTATCCGTCGTTACGCCATTGTCGGAATAAAACACAATCAATGTGTTTTCATACAAACCTTCTTCTTTCAACGTTGCAATAACTCGTTCCACCGATTCATCTACGCTCTGAATCATGGCAGCATAAACCGCATTGGTTTCGCTGGTAAGCAAATCAGCTCCTGTCTTTGGGTCATGTCTATAGGTCGTATCCAAACCCATTTCTTTAATCTTATTCCGATACTTCTCCACCAACTCAGGCTTTCCTTCCTGACCGGTGTGCACCGCATAATGCCAAAGATTAAGATAGAAAGGTTTGTCCTGATCCCTGTTTTTTATCAATTTTATTGCTTCGTCGGTAAGTCGGTCGGTTAGATATTCTCCTTCCTCTCCCCCTTCACGCAATCCCGGAACACAACGGCGTTCTTTGATGGGGTTACCGTTCTCATCAATGCCGTAAGGCCAAAAGTAACTTCCGGGAGCCCAGGATATATAGCCGCCAATATTCACATCAAAACCCAAATCAGTTGGCATCGTTGCATCTTCGAAATTACCCATGTGCCATTTCCCGATATGCCATGTTTGGTAGCCTTCCTCCTTCAAGTATTGAGGCAATATTTTTTGTCCTTTCGGCACGGTATGAAAGTGATTCCACATACCCAGTTTTGCAGGGTGCATACCAGTTAATACAGAAGCCCTTGCTGGTGAACTGATGGCAGCCGAGGTATAAGCCTGGGTAAAACGTGTTCCCTGGGATGCCAGTGCATCAATTTCGGGTGTCTCATACAATTTTGCACCGTAACAAGCGAGGTCTTTGTAACCCATATCATCGATAAAGAAAAATAACACATTTGGTTTTTCTTCTTCAACTTGTGTGCATGAAACTCCGAGTGCAAGCAATGGCAGTGGTTTTAATAAATTTACAAGTCTCATAATATATAATTTTCCACATCCGGAACATAGGTTCTATCATACTCCGGATTGGGTTCAAACTCGGTTTTAGCATTGGTTTCTTTCAACCAATTGATCAAATCGTTTTTAAGTTCCTCTGCTTTTTCTGGTTCTTTTGCCGATATCTCACTCTTCTCTGAGATATCTTTTGTTAGATTGAACATTTCAATATGCTGATCTTCAAAAAAATAAGTCAGTTTATAATTACCTTTTCGTATCGCTGCAGATGGAGTGGATCTAAATAAGTAACCTTTTTTTGGTTTACCTCCCAGATAAACAGGCTGATACCAGAAGATTGATTCCCGTTCCAATCCTTTCTCCCCTGTGACCAATGGCCACGCCGACTCACCATCCTCGCCAGTGTATTGCACTCCGGCCACATCTGTCAGGGTTGACATAATATCGGTGGTAATAATAGGAACATCAACTTTTTTCCCGGCAGGAACCGTTCCCGGTTGATAGAAAAAACATGGCACACGAATTCCTCCTTCACGCAAAGTCCCTTTGCATCCGCGCAAAGGCGTATTTACCGTTGCACGAAAAGAACCTCCATTATCGGAGTAAAAAACCACCAGTGTATTTTCGAGCAAATTATTCTTTTCAAGATAATCATGCAGCTTCCCTATATTATTATCCAATGTCTCAACCATACCGGCATACCTTGGATTTTTCTGACCATCAACCACCTCCTTGTTTTTGTATTTTTGTAAAAGGCTGTCCGTTGTTTCTAAGGGTGCATGCACTGCATAATAGGATAAGTAGATAAAGAAAGGATTCTCTTTCTCTCTTGTTTCCATATAATCAATTGCCTCATCGGTTAGTCTGTCGGTTAGGTTCTCACCTTCAGGGCCGTCCTTTAAAGTAGGGTGTTTATAGGGTGAGAAATATGATTTTGGGGATCCCCAGTCGCAACCCGCAACATTGTAGTCGAAACCATGCGCTATTGGTCCATTTTCAGGATCTTCACCAAGATGCCATTTGCCAAAAAAGGAAGTACTATATCCGGCCCTTTTCATTAGTTCAGGTAGTGTTAAAAATGAAGTATCAAGCGTTGTCTCTGTTTGGGGCATCATCAATCTCATTGTTTTTTTATTCCCTTTCATTGAATAATGAACAGAAGTGATACCATGCCGCTGAACATGTTTCCCTGTTAAAATGCAAGCACGGGTTGGTGCACTATTGGGAGCATTGGTATAGGCCGAAGTAAATTGCGTCCCGGCATTAGCCAACTTATCTAAGTTAGGTGTTTCGTAGAATTTACTGCCATTGAAACCTACATCGCGCCAGCCCATATCGTCGGCGAGGATGAAGATGATGTTTGGTTGTTCAGCAGATTCGGGACTCCTGGAACAAGAATTAACAATTGGAGCTAAACTTAGCGCTGTGAGACCGATGATGGATGACCGATGACGGAAATTAGTTTTTTCGTTTTTCATCTGTTTATAATTTTTATTAAATAGGTTCTCGTTTTTTCCAACGAGAGAGCTCGCTAAAACTCTGACTACATGTTTTACATGCCGCGATTTATAATCATGTGCGTGTGTGTCAAAATCTTTGTCATGGCTCGGTTCATGATTACTTTTTTTGAACCACAAAAGTCACAAAACCTACCCGCCGACAGACGGATAACAAAAATTATATTTCTCATTCTTTTGCAGTTTAATAGTATCAAATCATTTTATTGGCATCCGAAATAGCAACCTCATTATCCCCGTGTTTAAACTTTCTGATATTCTTCCTGATAATATCCATATTTCGCTCGGTATCGTCTTTATAAAAACCATAGTAATAATAAAGAAGCATATCCAAATCGTAGTTTATTATCTCAGGAAGTGTTTCCTCTGTATGATCCAATTGCTCACCAGTTAAATGGTGGTTCTCTACCAACATCATCGTTTTTACTCCATTTTCACGACCAGCTTTCAAAAATCTTTCTCCCCAGTAAGGTAAAACTTTTCTTGATCGATTTCCTGTATGTTTGGATTTTCCCTGAGGATAAGGATGCCCGTCTGTTCCATAGTAGTCTAAATGTTCGATGGTAGCGCAAACCTCAACGACTGTGTCATTTCTACAAGCTTCATCGAAAAAAACGATTTGCAGGTCCGGTTTCACCTTTTTCAGTTCAGCATTGATATCAGAAAAAAACTGTGCAAAGTCTTCCATATACTTCACATAACATGAATCGGGATTATTCTTTAAAGCCAACTCCGAAAAATCCTGCCATCCAATATAAGTGGACTTTGGCTCATCCCAGATCACTCCATCCAGGTTAAATTCAGTTACCATTTCAGAGGTAAGATCAATGAAGTATTCTTTTACTTCAGGATGATAAAAACTGCTTAAAATACCATGAGATGTTCTAATAACAGGAGTTCCATCTTTATAAATAGTTGCGGTATGTGGATGGTGGTACCCAAACAAAGGTGGTTCAACAGGTTGACCTGCAGTGATACCTGCCATCCTGGAAGGAACAGCATATACTCCCATTCCTCTCTTATGAGATTCCTCTACAATAAATCTGATGTTGGCATCATTGTACTTAATATCGTTTTCAGTGATACCAATACATACAAAATCGGTTCCCAATTCTTTTATTTCGTCAAGGTCTCGACGAATATTGTCGGGGACCAAGGTGAAATAACCTGCACCGAAGTAGTAGACGCCAAGAAGCTTATCACTATTTGCAGCTTTTGATTCGCTTTTCTCTGATTTTTCTGACCCTGAATTTGTCGAAGGACTTGTGCAGCTTGCTAAAGCAATTGCGATGATTGTTACTAAAAATAAGTGTTTCGCAATTGCGATGATTGTTACTAAAAATAAGTGTTTCATGGTTTTGTTGTTTTTTTGAAGGGTGACCGTTGACCGATGACTGGTGACCGATACTCTTTTTATTTGAGACTTCAAGTTATTATTCATCTGCATAATTCATTGTTAACTGCCAAATTTCCAGTTTTTCAAATTCAAACTTCATTGTTTTTAAAGCAAAGGTTAACAATTTCATCTGTTTATAATTTGATTAAATAGGTCAGATGCCTGTCCCGTTCTTTTCTAACGGGGGAGCTCGCTAAAACTCTGACCACATGCTTTACATGCCGCGCATTATAATCATGT
>CAYMLS010000069.1:0-19302 GCA_964390665.1 uncultured Bacteroidales bacterium
CAAATGAAATGGATGAGCAGCGATTCGAAAACCTTTTCGTGAACAACGAAGAACCAGGATCGGCATCTTTTTGATCGAAACGGTAACGTAACTGAAAACTATATTTACGATATTGAAAATAAACTGGTTAGAAAGTACAAATTTTGTTACGATTCAGGAGGAAGGATTCTTGATTTGGTTTCGGAATCACAAAATCAGGTTGATTTTCGTGTTGAGTATCTGTATGATAAAAAAATGCGAAAGATCGGGTGGAAGGAATATTTTGAAGAGATACCATGTGATTTAAGTCTTTTTTGCTTTGACAAAGACGGCAGTGTTTTTGGCGAAGACAGGTAGGATGAGCAGGGTGTACTTACAGTGAAAATCCGTCATAAACTAAACGAAAAAGGCCTTTGTATTGAATCCCGGAGATTTGCACAAGATGATGAATTGTTAGAAGACCTGAAATACAATTACGATAAGAATGGCAATCTGTTGGAAAGAATCTTCCTTTTTCTGGAGTATTGTCAAAAAGTTGTTGAACGTTATGATAACAAGCATAAAATCATAGAAAAAATCACCTATGCATCAGAAAACCAATTAGAAAACCATCAAAAAAATGAATACACATTTGATGACCACGGAAACTGGATTAGAAAAATACAATTTGAAGATAATATTCCGGTAAAAATTATTGAGTATTATTCATAATGACAGGGAAAAAATCCCGGTTTTAAGCAATAAGATAGATCACCAACCGCTACGACAACGAAGAAATAGAACAGGCCATCAACGACCTGGTGGATATGACCAAACCCTCCATCAACCAAAAGTGCGCCCGCATCCGCGAAGCCTTTCGCCGCATCATAGACGAACCCCCCGCCCGCCACTACTGCATAGACGGCCCCAATGGCGAACCCAAAAAGATCGGGTTGCCGGAGAGACTGGTGGATATACGGTATTGATGGGTTTGGGGATTGGGGGCTGATAAACGGATCTGGTTTATGGCAATAAATAGATTGGTGCTATGGTGCTGTTACGGGGGACGTTGACGATTCGGTGGACTCTCCCCAAAGCAGTTTTTCCTTTTTTGAAAGTAGCAAAAAATTCCGCCCGCTCGAAAGTCCACCGTGTCCCCGTTGTCCCCCGATACCCAAGCCATGGCAAAAACCCCCATAACACACGCCAGGTAATAAACAAGTCCATGGCTGAAACCCAACCCATTTAAAGAAACGATTTACCTGGTTTTTTAAGTTTTGCCGTGATATTTACCTGTTACCTCATAATAAAACCATAATGCTTTGTAAAAACACACTTATTGATTATATTTATGTATAGAGGAAAATCTACAAGAAATGCACTAAACCACAAAGCAATGGAAGAAAAGAAAATCCCTGGTTTCATACCTATCCATGGGGGTTACCGCAATCTGATAACTTTCAAAAAAGCTGAGATCATTTACGATGGCACGGTTTATTTTACCAAAAGGTTTTTCAAAAAATATGACCGGACAATTGATCAGATGGTACAGGCAGCACGGAGCGGGAAGCAAAATATCGCCGAAGCAAGCATGGCATCTGCTACTTCCAAGGAAACAGAAATAAAACTTACCAATGTGGCCCGTGCCAGTCTGGAAGAGCTGATGATTGACTATCAGGATTTTCTGAGAACAAACAAACTTCAACAATGGGATAAAAATCACAGATATTACAGGCGTTTCAGCGAATTAAACCTGATACCCAATGCAACTTATGAAACCTTTCGCAAAGCTATAGAGCACGAGCAGCCTGAAATCTGTGCCAACTCTATGATTTGCCTGACCAATATTGTAGGTTATCTGCTGAAGAAACAAATACAATCACTGGAAGCTGCATTTTTAAAAGAAGGCGGCATGAGAGAAAGAATGACGAGGGCAAGGATCGATTCCCGGAAAAATAATAATCGCAAAAAAGGAAATGATAAATAAAAGAGGATTTCGTTTTTTGGTATTTCGGGAAACCTTGACGACAATGTGGATATAACCGCATCATCAAAACCTTTCGCCTCATCACAAATGAACCCATTGCGCGCCACTACTAAATCGACGGTCCCAATGGCGAACCCAAAAAGATCGGGATGCCGGAGATTTACAATAATACCAACCCTTCGGGTTTCTTTGGTTGGTGGTTTATTTTGTTGCTATAATAATTTCAACCCTTCGGGTTTCCTTGGATTTGTTATTGATCGTTGTTTGAAATATTAATCGCCATCTCCATGCGATTTTGTGGTTGAAAGGATCGTTTTTTTAACATAAATAGTGACAGCAAGAAAACCCTTATTTTTTGTGGCTTTGGGATTATATTTTGTGTTCGGTATTGTTTGAATATACCTGCCTGCATTTAGGTTAACCTTTTGAATTTACCAAAACACAAGCACACAATATCCATGTCTGTTGCTAGATAGCGAAACCCTGAAAGGGTGCAAGGATTATAGCAATGATAGTCGTATAAGTCGGTAAAACCCCGATAGGGGTGACAGGATTTTGACAGAATCGTCAGTACCAACGATGTACCCAAAAAGATTGTGTTTTGTGGTTTTTGAACAAAACAACCCCTGCAAAAAATCAAATCACTCCATCAGGTTTTGATTTCTGCTAAATCAAAAAAATTGTTGGAGCTAAACAGGGAATGGTTTGCAGGTATTGAAGGGAAGGATGACCCCAATCAACCGGATTGGTATTTACGGGTAACTCATAAATGCCATGCGATCTTACAAAAGCACAGCAAATAATGTTTGTAATGCTCTGAAAAAAAGAACCTTACTACCGCCGGACAAATTAACCCCTTCATTTGAACAGTACACAACCGCTGCCGTAACATTACACATCCTATATTTGATGTTGAGAAACCGTATCTGCAAATAACAATTTTCAATGACCCTTAAATCTTCAAACCAATGAAAAGAATACTCAAAATTATTTTACCTGTTTTTTTAGTCCTGCTGATTGCTCAGTCATGTACTGAAGATGGTACGTCTGATGGTCCTCCGCCCACAGGAGAAAATGTAACCTCAGAGATCATGGCCTCACCGGGTGATCAGATCCTCTTTGAAGGCACGTTTGAATCTGAAGTAGGCTTTAAACATATCTCGCTGGTAAATACAGATATGATGCTGGACAAGCAAATTGTTTTTGCCAACGAAGTAAAAAAGTATTTCCTGGAGTACACCTTTACTGTTCAGGATGATACACCTTTTAATATTTATGAAGTGATGATCACTGCTGAGGATTTGAATGGCGAACTGCAGGAACACACAGTGATGGTTGACATTGCTACCGAACCGGGCAGTGAAGACATGACCCTCAACTTTGACGCATCACCCGGTGATGATATTACCATTACCGGAACCATTACAGATGAACAGGGAATTTCAACCATCTCGTTGATGAATACCGGCATAGGACTGGAGCATATCATTGAACCTGAAGGTAATCCCACCCTGTTTGATCTGAATTACACCTATTCCATTCCTGCAGGTACTCCTCAGGCAGTACATAACGGAACGGTTTCCATAACCAATGTGGCCAACCGGACCACTACATATGATATGGCGGTAAACCTTACGGGAGAAGAAGTTACCTATGACAATATTTACGTTGCCGGTAGTTTCCAGTGGTGGCCCTGGCGTCCTGACCTGGCCTTCCCCATGGATCCTGATCCGGAGAATGAAGGATGGTTCGAAACCTCTGTTCATGCATGGGATGAGTTTGATGAGCTGAAGTTCCTGGCCCAACTGGATTGGGAACCCGACAACTGGGGACTGGTGGATCAGAATGATCCGTCGCAGGGTATGCTCAACAGCAATGATAGTGAACCTGTCTTGCTGGGTGCCAATGGTGGCAATCCTGCCTATAAAAAGGTTCGTTTCAACCCTTATCGGGAAGAATACACCGTGGAAGACCTCACCGAAACCATCGAACCCCGCACAGAAATGTATATAATGGGAACAGGTTTTCCGCAGTATCCTGATCTGGACTGGAATCCGGAAGCGGCTATCCCCATGACACAAAATCCTGATGGATATGGTGAGCACATATTCATGATCGAAGGTCTGGAATTCTCCGATGCAGTGGATCTGAAATTCATAGGACAAACCGATGGTTGGGGTCCTTATGACGCCGGGTTTGCCGTGGATGAGCAGCAGGTAACAGCCCCTGTGTCCTGGGTGCAGGTTGAAGAGGGTTCGGGTACTGCCGACCTTAAATTTACTGATCAGGCAGGTACTTATACCGTGTTGTTCGATTATTACCTGAAGAGGGCGCTTATCTGGAAAGAAGAGTAACCCTTAGTGATCCGTGCTTGCAAGAATCCGCCAATTGCTAATTTGGGCAATCCAGGCACTGGATGCTGACTGAATCAGGCACTTAAATAAATACCATCAGACTGCTGCAAAAAATCATGCAGCAGTCTTTTCAAAGAAAGTCCAATCAATCAAATTATAAACATTTTAAAAACGAATTCGTATGAAAAAATATTTACTAAGTATTTTATTGTTGGTTTTTACATCTTACACCGCTGTTTTTTCGCAGGATAAGGTCAATCTAACCTTCCAGGTTGATATGAGTCAGGTTGAAAACCCGTCTGATGTCCAGGTGGTGATTAAAGACCCGTGGATATGGACTGCGCTTACCGATCAGGGAGAAGGAATCTGGAGTGGCTCCGTTGAAGTGGATGCCAATGGCACCTACCCCTACACATTTGTTAACGGCGGTCAGGATAACTGGGATGGAGAGGAGAGTGTACCAGAAACCTGTAACTTTGGCGAGGACGGTGCACCGGAAAGACATATTACCGTTGGAACTGATGATGTAACCCTTAACCCGGTGGAATACGGCGGATGTTATTCCAATATAGGCATCTCTGTGAGGGTAAACATGAATAACATCACCGATATGCATGAAGGTGGTAGTGTTTGGGTATTGATGGATCCCAACTGGGATGAGTATTATACCATGACCGATGAAGATGGAGATGGCATTTATACCTATATGGTTGATCGTGAGGTGGGTAGTACGTTCACCTATCGCTTTTCTTACCAGACGGGTCCGGATGAGTGGAATGATTTCGTGGAAGAAACGATTCCTGAAACATGCGCCGATGAAAACGGTTTCCGTACAATGGAGGTGCCGGCAAAATATACCGCTACACCGGTATTTGCTTATGGCAGTTGCGATGAAACTGCCACACCAACAGTCACCATCACCTTCCAGGTGGATATGAGCCAGGAGGAAAACCCCAATGATGTGCAGGTGGTGATCAAAAATCCCTGGATTTGGACTGCCTTATCCGACCAGGGTGATGGTATGTGGACAGGCACCGTTGAGGTGGATGCCAACAATACCTACCCCTATACATTTGTAAATGGTGGTCAGGATAACTGGGATGGCGAGGAGAATGTCCCGGAAGAATGCAACGAAGGTTCAGATTCAGCACCGGAAAGACATATCACTGTTGGAGAAGAAGATGTGGTGATTGATGCTGTTTCCTTTGGAATGTGTTCGATGGCCACATCTGTCAACGATTTGTCGAACGGGAACTCATTTACTGTTTATCCCAATCCAGCATCAGATTTCATCCGGATAGAAACAGGCGAAAATGCAATTCATACCTTATCAATTATTGATGCCAGTGGAAGAATGGTAATACAATTGGATGATTTTTCTTCAACTGATCCACTCAATATCAATGTATCAAATCTGCAGAATGGAGTTTATTTTATCCGTTTTGAAGGTGAGGCAATCAACCAGATGAAGAAGATACTGATACAGAAATAGAAATAAAATTGATGAGCAGGAGGCTCAGATAACAGATTAAAGCCTCAGTAGTTGATTTCCTTTAAAGCACTGGAATTATGAATTTTCGTTCCGGTGCTTTTTTTATTTTTATGAGAATTTGAAACAAAACAAAATTGTATAAAGATGAGTAAGATGAATCAAATAAGATTTTTAGGGATCATTGTTTTATTCGGGCTGATTTGTCATTCCTGCGGATGGAATAATACAACAGTTAATCAAAAACAAACCAGGTACAATGAAATCATCCAACCCGGTTTTGAACCTCTTTTGGACTCGCTGAACCGTTTTGTAGAACAGCAAAAAGTAAACGGAGGTGTAGCTTTGGTGTTTTCCGGCGACAGCATCGTTTTCCATACTGGTTTTGGATCACATGAATTGGAGGGTGAGCATCCTTTTCAAACCCATGATATTTTCCGCCTCGCATCCATGACTAAACCCATTACCTCGGTGGCTGCCATGATGGTGTATGAGGAAGGGAAATTTGACCTTGATGATCCGGTTGAAATGTACCTTCCTGAATTTGAAAGTCCTCAAATACTGGTCTCCATTAACCAGATGGATTCTACCTTCACCACACGCCCGGCAAGGGAAAAAATAACGGTCAGGCAACTTTTTACTTACACCTCAGGACTTTACTACGGATTTGATAATGATTCCTTAGCAGTTCTTTTTGCAGGAAATGACATTACAGAAGGTTTTGAACAAAAACCCATTTCTCTGGAAGAGAATATTAAAGCATTGGCACAGTTACCTTTGCTTCATGAACCGGGTGAAAGATATCACTATGGAATGGAAATGGATGTATTGGGTCGTTTGGTGGAAGTATGGTCGGGGATACCGCTGGATCAGTTTTTTCATGAACAAATTTTCGAACCCCTGGGAATGACAGACACCTGGTTTTACCTGCCGGAAGAAAAATATGACCGACTGGTTCCCGTTTATCAGAACTCTGATGATGGTCTGATAAAAACCAACTATGACAGAGTGAACTACCCTGTTGAAGGTGCCAAAACCTACTTTTCGGGTGGTGCCGATCTGAGTGGTACTGCACACGACTATTATCTTTTCTGCAGGATGATGCTTGAAAAAGGAGAATGGAATGGTAAGGAGTTGCTTTTGCCCGAAACGATTGACTTAATGACCCGTACCCATCTGGAAACCGGTGATAATGATATGGGTTTGGGATTGGGGATACTCTCAGATAAAACAGAAACCCAACTTGCCAGAGGTATTGGAAGTTATACGTGGGGAGGCTTCTTCACCACATTATTTTGGGTAGATCCTGAAAATGAATTGATTGCTGTTCTTTTGCTGCAGATGTACCCATTTGATCACTGGGAAATACAGGCCCGGTTTGAAAATACAATTTATGATTGCTTCGCTGATTCAGTTGGCCAGCCTGGGACGGTATACAAACAAAACTAACTATCCAGATCAATTAAATATTCTACCAGGTTTTGATCCCTGGATAGTTTGAGTTTTTTTCTAAGACGATACCTGGCAAGCTCTACACCCCGGTCAGAAATATTCAATAGTTTTGCTATCTCCTTCGAACTCATATTCATTCGAAGAAAAGAAGCAAGCTTAATTTCCCGCGGACTTAAATTAATGTTATTTTCCGATAATTTTTTCAGGTAGCCGCTATGAACCTGATCAAAGTGATATGCAAACTGATCCCATGAGTTGTGGTCTGATAAATTTTCATCAATCTCTTTCACAATTTGGTTAAGTTCTTTTCTGTCGCCATCCTGCTGAATGAACCCTTGTATTCTGTTTTTTATATTTTGTAAAAAGTCACTGGCATTTAATAAATACATGGTGATGGTTGTTAACTGGTCATTTTTAAGGTTTATTTCGGTTTTGAATTTTTCGCTCATCAACCGGTCTATTTCACTTTTTGATTGTCTGGAAATCTGATCAATTGTTTCATCCTTAACTTTCAATGCCTGTTTACTTTGGTGTACAAGTTGAGTATTTTCTGCAAGATGCTTTCTTTTTTGTAAAGTAAGAACCAGAATCACAACAGTCAAACCAACTATTGTATAGAATAATTTCGCCCACATTGTAGAATACCATGGTTCTAATACCTTAAAGGAAAAAGCTGAGACTTTGCTTTGCTGTTCGTATATATTTTTTGCTTTTACTTCAAAAGTGTAATTTCCCGGAGGCAGATAGGGGTATTGCACATCACTTTTCGATGACCAGTTTGACCACTTTTCTTCAAGAGGAATGATCCTGTGGGAATAACTTAGATCTTCGAAGCCATCGAAAAAGGGTGCAGCGTAACTTATTTTTAAAGATTGCTTTACGCTTATATCCAAATCTTTTCCGTAGAAAGAATTGTATTTTATTATGGAATCTTCGTTGATCTTAATATCAACTGAGCTGATAATTACTTTGAAGTTTTCATTGACCAAAAATCTTTTTCGCGGGTTGTAAAGAACAAATCCTTCTTTGGCTCCAATGAGCACATTATTTTCATCAAGTATTGTAATATTAGGCAGATCATCGTTGATAAGTTTATTGATATGCCTGAAAAGGTCTGTATTTTTTTTGTAAATGCCGAATTTTTCCTCAAACAAAACTCCCATGTTGTTTTCCTGAATGAAATATATTGAATTATTGCCATCAGAAACAATTTCATTCACATGCGCATCCGCCAGCCATTCATCAAAGAATGAGTTAATAATGAATAACGACTGCGTTTGATCAAAATCATAAATTCCTTTTTCAGCAGTAAAAACCAAATTATCATCAAGGGAAAAAACGTTGATGTTGGTATTGGAGGGAAAACCATTATTACGCCCAAAGTGCTCTGGTTCCTCAATCAGGTTCATGTTGCTGTCAAATCTCAATCTGTAGGCGCCTTTTAATCCATGTGTCATCCAGAGAGTGGTGTCATTTTCATATTCCAGAATTCTCGAAGACTCATTAAGGTGCGGGACAGTCCCGGTTTTCACCCATGTGTTATTCTGTCTTTTAAAATAGGAAATACCCTGATAATCACCACCCAACACCAGGTCAGGTATTGATGTTGGAATAAAACCCCAACTCCCAATATCATGAAACTTTTTTACGCTATTTTGATCTATCAGATATGCCCCCCGGTCATGATTTAAAATTACATCATCTTCAATGATTGAGAAGTTATAAACTTGTCCTTCGCTTCCCGGAATCAATATATGCGATTGTGGCAAAGCAGCATTTCCCTGGTCTTTTTGTGTATATAGGCCGTTGCTGGTGCCCAGATAGATCTTGTCACCGTATTTACAGGCCGCATATCCCGTGCCCTCCAGACCAATGTCTTCATTAATTAAAGAAAAGGGCAAGCTTATTTTAAGATAATCAATTCCATTGTTAAGGGCTACCCATAAATTGCCATAGTTATCTTCATAAAGTGCTTTGATGGTCCTGCCTGAAAGACCTTCTCTATTTGTCAGATGTTGCTTAAAGGAAAAATCAGGATTAAAAATATAAAGTCCGGAATTCTGGGTTCCAACAGCGTAATCTCCGGTACGCAGCTGGATCGCGGTTGTAATGTTCCCAATCTCAAAAGGCATATCCATTAAAGTAAATTTATCACCCTTATATTCATAAATTTCACCTGAGCTGCTTAAAAAATAGTTCCCGTCTGAATTAGGCACTGTGGCAATTATTTCCGGAATCATTTCAGAACCACTCATGTGAACAAAATCATCACCGGTAAAGACAAACAATCCTGCATATAAAACCTGAGCAATTATTTGGTGATTGGATTTGAAGATATGTTGCACATACCCGGGAGTTTCAAGCACCCCAAAAGAGGTGCCATCATACATCAAAAGAAGGCTTTCTGTAAGAAAATACAGTTTTTCGTCATTGTAGAGTATTTCCCAGGTCTCAGCAATTACTTGTTGTTCAGGAGGCAATAAGCTTAGCAAGGAAGTGAAATCCAGCCCATATTCTGTCATTTGAAAGTAACCGATTTGACCTTGTCCGCCGACAAAGATTCTGTTTAAGGGGTCAACCTTCACTGCCCTAACCCTGGTGCAGTTGGGAACTTCGTACTTTTTCCAGGAATTTCCGTCAAATTCTAACAACCCCTTATTATTGGCAACGTAAAGAATGCCTGATGTGTCCTGGTCAAAAGCCCAGCTTTGGATTCCTCCTTGAAAATCATCAGAACTAAAGTGTTTCTTTAATGGAACACTTCGCAAATTTTTAAAGCTATCGTTTTGGCAAAATCCAAATTTTATAGGAGCAATTGACAAAAGTATAAAGAGCAAAAAAAGTCTCATATGAGTGTATGTTTGATAACAAATGAAAACCTCAGAATTTCGTAAACCTCGGCAATATAATAATTTATATCCAATTATGAAAGTTTTTGATGAGTTTAAAAATTCAATTTGATGTGTTTTTAGTGTGATGAGTTTTCGGAAAACACAGCACTGATGTCGTATTTTTGCTGCGTTGGAATAAATCAAATTGCCAAACACTAAAGTTATTTATGACAGCATTAAAAAAAAATTATCAAAACAAAAAACAAAGCACTTATGATGAATAATTATGATAGGCG
Organism: uncultured Bacteroidales bacterium; assembly: GCA_964390665.1. Lineage (GTDB taxonomy): Bacteria > Bacteroidota > Bacteroidia > Bacteroidales > UBA7960 > SKVR01. Next base: position 10,368 of record CAYMLS010000069.1, read on the forward strand.
AACCCGAATGAAAATTCTATTAGGTCTGTTATTTCTGATAGGCTCTAATTTTATAATGGCACAGGAAAACATTTCCGGGAAAGTAGTAAATCCTGCAACAGGTGAAAGTTTGCCTGGCACAAGTATATATATAAAAGGTACCAACACCGGAACTACGTCAGATATAAATGGGTTATTTTCCATTATGGCAGATACAGGAGACACACTTGTGTTTAACTATATAGGGTTTAAACCCAGAGAGGTTGAGGTAATGGAATTTAAATTCCTTGAAGTTTTTTTACAAGATGACGTTGGTTTATTGGATGAAGTGGTAGTAGTAGGTTATGGTAGCCAAAAGAAAAGTGTAGTAACAGGTTCAATAAGCACGATAAGTGCACAGGAACTTGAGGACGTGCCCGTACAAAGGGTTGATCAGGCGTTACAGGGGCGGACCTCAGGAGTTGTTGTTGCATCAAATTCAGGACAGCCTGGATCAGGCGCTACTGTGCGTGTCAGGGGTATTACTTCATTGAGCGATGGCGCTAACCAACCGCTGTGGGTTGTGGATGGTGTAATTGTTGATGCCGGCGGAATAGGATATTTAAATCAATCTGACATCCAATCTATAGAGGTTTTGAAAGATGCTGCTTCTCAGGCTATTTATGGATCAAGAGCCGCAGCTGGAGTAATTCTCATTACCACCAAACAAGGATCAGCCGGAAAGCTGAAAGTTAGTTACAATAGCTTTGCTGGTTTCTCGGCACCCGCAAAAAAACTTGACCTGCTCAATGCCCAACAATATGCCATGCTCCGAAACGAAGCATCTTTAGCTGCTGGTGGTAGCATCATTTTTGACAATCCTGAGTCTTTAGGTCAGGGCACAGATTGGCAGGACTTAATATTTAACCAGTCTGCCTTTAAACAAAACCATGAGGTGAGTATTAGCGGTGGAAATGATGTTTCAACCTTTTATTCATCATTCGGGTATTCAGACGAGCAAGGGATTGTAGCATCGGATATTTCTAATTTCGAAAGGATGAACCTGCGTTTTAATTCAACCCATCAAATAAAAGACTGGTTAAAAATTGGCCAGAATCTGGGATATGCACGTCAAAAATCTATAGGACTTGGAAATACAAATAGTGAATTTGGGGGACCACTGAGTTCGGCAATTAATCTGGATCCAGTTACTCCTGCTGTAATTACAGACCCTGCGACAGCCAATTCCAACCCATATTCAACCCAGCCCGGTATCATAAGGGATGAAAACGGAAACCCTTACGGAATATCTAACTATGTGGGGCAGGAAATGTCAAATCCACTGGCATACATCCAAACACGATTAGGCAATTATGGATGGAGCGACGATTTTGTTGGTAATGCGTTTGCTGAAATTCAAATCATTGAAGGACTCAAGTTCAGATCAGCTGTTGGAACAAAACTATCTTTTTGGGGTGGTGAATCATTTACTCCGGTTTTCCATCTCAATTCTACAACGATTAATTCTACCAATTCAAGATGGTCAGGTAAAAATCAACAGTTTAACTACAATATTGACAATACATTGTCCTACCAAATGTCATTTTCTGATCATGATTTTGATTTCCTCATTGGTCACGGAGCCAATCAGGCAAATTTATCTTCTTCTTTGAGTGTTACAAAATTTGATCTTCCCGCCACTAACTTCAATGATGCATCAATGAATTTTCCGGTGCCAACCGATCAGATAATTGCTGGCGCTGGTGAAGGACAGTTGCACCGGGTTAGTTCATTATTTGCAAGAATCAACTACAATTATTTGGGGAAATACCTTTTTACAAGCAATTTCAGGCGTGATGGTTCTTCACGCTTTGGCTCCAACAATAAATATGGATATTTCCCTTCAGTGTCTGCCGGATGGATTCCTTCGGAAGAAAATTTCTGGCCGGAGAACAGAGTGATTGATTTTATGAAACTGAGAGGCGGATTTGGCGTAGTTGGTAACGATAATATTGGTGATTTTGCATATCTTTCAACCGTTGGTGGCGGCAGAAATTATGCTTTTGGCACAGCCGGAGAATACTATAATGGAGTAAGTCCCAATGCACCTTCCAACCCTGATTTACGATGGGAAGAAACCACACAGGTCAATATAGGTATTGAAACTGTTTTCTTTCAAAATCTGAGATTTAGCTTTGATTGGTTTCAAAAAATAACAGAAGATATCCTTATGTATCCCAGAATTCCCGGCTATGTAGGAGCAATTAGCAGTCCTGCGGCTAATGTTGCTTCACTGAATAACACCGGTATTGAATTTGATCTGGGATACCGGGAAACATTCGCTAATGGTTTAACCATTGGCATAAACGCAAATACTTCCTTTCTTAATAATGAAGTAACGGATTTGGGTACTGATGTGGAATTCCTTTCAGGTGGAAACGGATTCCAGGCAAGTACTTATCCCATCACCCGCACAGCTATTGGCCAAGCAATAAATTCATTTTATGGGTTTGAAATGTTGGGGATTTTTCAAAACCAGACTGATATTTTGGCGCATATAAACTCAGATGGGGAACCAATTCAACCTAACGCAAAACCCGGAGATATAATTTGGTCCGACCTCGATGGCGATGGTATAATCACTGAAAATGATCGGACTTTCTTAGGTAACCCAACACCCACCTGGACCTTTGGTCTTACTTTTAATGCTGCTTTTAAAAATTTCGACCTGTTAATATTTGGGCAGGGCGCAGGTGGACATATGATTTTCCAGGGTTTGCGACGCCTGGACATTGCCAATGCAAATTACCAAACCACCGCTTTGAACAGATGGACAAGTGAAGGGTCATCCAATGTTTATCCAAGACTTGTTGATGGCGACCCAAACAATAACTTCAATAATCCATCAGAATTGTATTTAGAAAAGGGAGATTATTTCAGGTTTAAAGTGGTACAACTGGGGTATACCTTGCCGGCCTCTTTTCTGGCAAAATATGAAATTGAAACAATCAGAATCAATATTACAGCAGAGAACCTATTAACAATTACTAACTATTCGGGATATGATCCTGAAATTGGTGGGGGAACTATGAGCATAGACAGAGGATATTACCCCCAGGCAAGATCAATATTAGTTGGATTTAATCTGAATTTCTAATTCGAAAGATTTTAAACTATGAAACACACAAACGAAAATATGAAAACAGGAAGATATCATTTTGATGCCATAAATCTATTCTTCCCCAAACAACAGCAATTACGGAAAGATTTATTGAAATACATGCTTATGTTCGCTTTGGCAGTCATTTTTACTGGATGTAATAAGGACTGGCTGGAAGTAAATCCAAAAGGAACAGAACTGGAAGAAAATTATTATCAGAATGCTGATGAAGCGTTTGCAGGACTGGTGGCCATTTACGATCAGGTAGGTGGAACTTCGGGTGGTTACATTAACAAATTTACTGTAGCACTATCAGCCAGTGACGATCATTTTGCAGGTGGTGGCGGCCCTACGGATGTAAATAATCTTCAGGTTATCTCTAATTATACCCTCGAACCGGCTACCGGGCCCCAGGGTGAGTTGTGGGACAGGGGATTCAATGGAATCTTCAGGGCAAATGTACTGATCTCTAAACTACCAGACATCGCCATGGATGAAAACCTTAAAAAAAGATATATGGCTGAGTCAAAATTTCTCAGGGCATATTTCTACTTCGACCTGGTAAGGTTTTTCAAAAACATACCCCTATTCAAAGAGCCAATATCAGCTTCTGAAATGTATAATGTTCTTCAGACCGATCCATCTGAAGTCTATAGTTTCATTATCCAGGACTTAAAGGATGCTATCGCAGATTTGCCTGCTACTGTTCCTGTTGATACCGAAGGAGGCAGAGCTACCGAAGGAGCAGCAAGAGCGTTGTTGGGAAAAGTATATTTACAACTTGAAGATTATGCACCTGCCGCTGAACAATTTAAAGAGGTAAACGGAGAACCGGGTGGAGCAAGTCAGTTTGGATATAGTTTGCTACCAAATTTTAATGACTTGTGGGATTTTGATAATAAACAAAACTCCGAAAACATTTTCTCGGTAAATCATACCGATAAAGCACAGTGGGACAACTGGGGATGTATTGCATGTGCTGAAGGGAATTGGATAAATACAATGTGTGCTCCAAGAAACTACAGCAGGCAAGATACTACTGCACCTGATTATTTTGCCGGGTGGGGTTTCTTTTTGATATCCAATCAGTTGGAAGGTTATATGCAAGGAGACCCGAGGTATGATTTTACAATTGCCGATATACAGGCATTGGAGGATGCAGGTCTTATAACCTATGAAAAGGGATATCAAAACACAGGATTCTTTATTAAGAAGTTCATTCCCCTACAATCTGATGTAAACGAAGGAGGGAATGTGTTTGGCAATTTCGACCAAAACATATATGACATTCGGTTGGCAGATACCTACCTGTTGGAAGCCGAGGCCCTGGTAATGTCTGGCGGAGATATGGAAAGAGCCCAGGCATTGCTCGATGCCGTGCGAGCAAGGGTTGAACTGCCATCAGTAGCGGTTACAATGGAGGCAATAAAAACAGAAAGAAGAATGGAACTGGTCGGTGAGGGGCACCGCTGGTTTGATTTGGTGCGATGGGGAGATGCCCCGGATGCACTGGCATTTAAAGGATTTGAGGCCGGTAGAAACGAGATTCTTCCCATCCCTTTACTGGAACTGGAAAATACACTCCTGGAGCAAAATATGGAATATGGTGGAACCCAATAATAACATTACCAAATAGTCACAATTTATTAGTCATTAATTAAAATTTTGTACAATGAAAACATTTTCTGGATTTTTAAAAGTTTTGTGGACTGTTATGATAGTCTCTGGTTTATTCTTTTTCACTGCCTGTTCATCTGATGAAGAGGATCCGACACCTGAACCCAATGCAAGTTTTCAGTTCGAGGTCAGTGATGAGAACGGATTGGAAGTCACATTTACTAACTTCTCTCAGCATGCAACCACTTATGAATGGGATTTTGGAGATGATACCGGTACCTCAACTGATGAAAGTGCAACCTATACCTACGCTGATGGAGGTACATTTACAGTAACCCTTACAGCCACAAATGAAACCGGATCAGATGAGCATACAAAAGAAGTTACTGTTATAAACACCTTAATACCAGTTGCTGATTTCAGTTTTCAGGTAAGTGATGAGAACACCCTCCAGGTGTCATTTACAAGCAATACACCTGATGCAACCAGCTATGCGTGGGAATTTGGTGATGGAACAGGAGTGTCAGAAGAAGCAAATCCAGCATATATTTATGCTGAGGGTGGTACTTATCCTGTTAAACTTACCGTTGCCAATCAATACGGATCATCAGAAATAGTAAAAGATGTAACTGTAGTGAGCCCGACCGCTGAAAACTTGATTAAAAATGGTCAGTTTGATGATGATAGTGAATGGACAATAATAAATTTTTATGAGTGCTCAAATGATTTTGGTTTAGTAGCAATTGCAGATGGTTTTGCTACCTGGTCAGAAACAGAAGCCGGACCATGGAAACATATGGGCATTTATCAAGAACTGGAACTCGAGGCCGGAACTTATAACGTGGACTTGTGGGTTGAGTATTCTGGTATAGATCAAATATGGGGAGAAGTATTCGTTGGCCAAACTCAACCAACACCTTGTACTGATGAAGAGGGTACTGACTACGAGGATAACAGAGTTTTAGTTGCTCTTAATGCATGGGATTGCAATACAGAATATTCAGGACATGCGGTAGCCAATGCATGCAATGTTCCTGATGAAGGAGTGAATGGCAATTTTACAATAGATGTTGCCGGCACATACTACTTTGTATTTAAGATAGGAGGCGCTTCTTATAGCCCCGATGGTATCAAAGTTGATGATATAACGCTTTTTAAACAATAATTTAGTAAATTACGCTGCAAGTGGTATTTCCTATCACTTGTAGCTTTTATTTCTTTGTCAGTATCTTTTTTCAAAATATTGGCGAAAATTCCTTCTTAGACTGTTGTATTTAAATAAAATTTAATAATTATGATTATTCAAATATTCATCAGACAATATCTGGCAATTGTATTTCTCATTATTGTTACATCCACAACTTTTGGCCAGGGTTTTCTTCAAACAGATGGAAAGAAAATTGTGGACGGCAATGGTGATGAGATAATATTAAGAGGTATTGGCCTGGGGGGCTGGATGCTTATGGAAGGTTATATGATGCAGTCTTCAGATGTAGCGGATACCCAGTGGGAGTTTAGAGAACGGTTGGAAGAATTGATGGGAGTTGAGAATACGAATACATTTTTTGATGCCTGGTTAGATAATCATGTTACAAAAGCTGATATTGACTCATTGGCAAGCTGGGGATATAACAGTGTGCGTCCTGCCTTGCACTATAATCTTTTTACTTTGCCCATCGAAGAAGAGCCTGTGCCGGGAGAGCAAACGTGGCTTGACAAGGGATTTGAAATGGTTGACTCTTTACTGAGTTGGTGTGAGGCAAACGAAATTTACATGATTCTCGACCTTCATGCTGCTCCGGGCGGACAAGGATTTAACGCAGCAATATCTGACTACAATCCATCACTACCATCACTTTGGGAAAGCCAGGATAACAGGGATAAAACTGTTGCACTTTGGCAAAAGCTTGCCGAAAGATACAAGGATGAAGTATGGGTAGGTGGTTTCGATTTGATTAACGAAACCAATTGGTATGAAGATGATATGGGACCAGATAACTTTTTGCTCAGGCAATTAATGGGTGAGATCACTGATAGCATTAGAGCTGTTGGCAGCAATCATATTGTTTTTATTGAAGGAAACAGCTGGGCAAATGACTTTAATGGAATGACACCTCCCTGGGATGATAATATGGTCTATAGTCCTCACAAATACTGGAGTCATAACGATCAGGGATCCATTCAATGGGTACTTGATATTCGGGATGAGTATAACGTTCCTCTATGGTTTGGAGAAACGGGGGAGAATTCCAATGTTTGGTTTACAGATGCCGTTACCCTTTTTGAAAACAATAATATAGGCTGGTCGTGGTGGCCTATGAAAAGAATCGAGAATATTGTAGCCCCTTATTCCATCCCTTTTACAGATGGTTACAAACAAATACTTGACTATTGGCGCGGTGAGGCACCTCAACCATCAGTTGATGAAGCTTTTGCGGCAATGATGGAGCTGGCCCTGAACACAAACAGCATGAACTGCACTTATAACAAAGGTGTTGCTGATGCCAAAATCCGACAGCCACATACAAATGAAACTATACCGTTTAACTTGCCTCATACACTACCAGGATTATTGTATATATCTGATTATGATATGGGTAAAATCGGGTATGCCTATTATGATGTCGATTATGTAAATTATAGTCAATCTACTGGCTCTTTTCAGGCTTGGAATTCAGGCTGGGTGTATCGCAATGATGGTGTTGATATAGAAGCCAATGATGATACCTTAAGCAGTAATGGATATCATATTGGTTTTGTAGCCAAAGGCGAATGGATGAAATATACCATTCAGGTTGAAGAATCAGGTTCTTATACTGCTGTTGCAAGAGTGGCCTCACAAGAAAATGGCGGGAAATTCCATCTGGAATTAAATGATGAAGATATTACAAGTGAACAAACCGTTAACCCAACAGGCGGATGGACAAATTTTCAAAATATGGAAATTACCGAAGTTCTTTTAAATGAGGGAGAACATTTCCTGTCCTTTCATATTGATGATGACACACCATTTAATATCAGCAGTATTGAGTTTATCAAAACCGGTGAAACAGAAGATGTAAACTTCTTTTGTTTAAACGGTGAAACCAGTGAAGATGAAAAGTCTGTAAGCTTGTTCGTTAATCATTCATTTAACCCTGAGTCCATCGATGAGACCGGAAGCGAATTCCAGGTTAAGGTAAACAACGAGGTTCAATCTATCGTATCGCTTTCTGTGAATGAAGCACAAAGCAGGACCCTGGTTTTGGAACTGGAACATCCGGTTTTATACACCGATGACATTACAGTAAGTTACACAGGTACTGCTATTACATCATCTACAGGGAAAACTCTTGAGCAATTCGCAGATTTACAAATCAGAAATTCTTTACCCAGGCGCTTTGCTCTGCCCGCTACCGTGCAGGCCGAAGATTGGGAGCACCAGGAAGGTTTGGCGCTCGAAGAAACTTCGGATAATGGTGGTGGCTACAATCTCGGTTATACTGACGCAGACGATTTTGCCGATTATCGCATTGCTATTCATGAGGCAGACGAATTCAACCTAAGCGTTCGGGTTGCATCCACAAATGCCAATGGTGTGCTGCGTTTCATACTCATTGATAACTTTTACGAAGAACAAGATGATTTGGTTATTGCAGAAGTCAACATCCCCAATACAGGCGGATGGCAATCGTGGTCAACCATTTCCGAAACAGTTGATCTTCCCAAAGGTTTTTACAAACTGCGATTATACATTGTTTCACCCGAATTTAATGTAAATTGGTTTAAGTTTGAACTGGGAACAGGTATCGAAGGGGATTCTCAGGGGATGAATAAAAGGCCATTAATCTATCCAAACCCGGTCAGTGGTGATGAATTATTTATAAGCTTTGATCATCTTTCAGATATAAATTATCAGGCCGAGATTTACGCCATTTCCGGAAAACTTCTTTACTCAGAAAAAATATCTGGCAGCAATAGCCCGGTTAAAATCAATACTGCAAATATTCCAAAGGGTTTGGCCATTTTAAGGTTGCAAAGCAATGACAAAATCTACACCTATAAAATCATCAGGAGGTAACACTGTTTATTGAGTCCAGTAAAAAAAGTATTTGTTCACAAATATACACGAACCGTAAGCTCGACGAAGTCAATTTAATTGCTTGAATTCAGCAATATAAAACAAAACAAAATTTACACGAATGTCTAAAAACAAGTTTT
>CAYMLS010000070.1:0-19067 GCA_964390665.1 uncultured Bacteroidales bacterium
AAAACCACAGAACGAGTGCTAATCAACTCTACCATTGAAAAAGCATTTTTTATCCACAGGGATATCATTTATAAAAAAAGATGCATCATTCCGCTGGATGGATATTATGAGTTTTTTCATTACAATGGCGAGGTTTACCCACACTTTTTACATATTCCGGATACAATCCTTTTTGCAACAGGTGTTTGGGATGAATTTGCTGATACTTCCACAGGTGAAATTGTATCAAAATTTTCCATTCTTACAACGCCACCCAACAACCTTGCGCGCCGTATTCACAACAATCCGAAGGCCCCCAATGGATCCAGGATGCTTTTGCTTTTGCCGCAGGAAAGCATTCAAACTTATCTTGATCCGCACACCTCCAAAGAAAAACTAAAAGAGTTATTTGCTCCTTATCCCGATGATAATATGGAGGCATATCCGGTGCCGCGCTTTCTCAGAAAAGATTTTTCGGGTCATTTAAATTCTCCCAAAGTCAGAGAGAAGGTTGACTATCCTGAATTGGCGCTACTTTTATAAATTTCCCGATATTTAATTTTCCCGCATGACAAATTCATCATATTCCAGTTCAAAGCGCAGCTTATGCCTGGATTCCTCCATCGCCAGATTCTGAAAAACCTTTTTTATTTCACGGTTATCAGTCTTTTCCGATAGTTTTGAATACAGTTTGAAAGCGGCTTTTTCCCGTTTCATGGCCAATACAAGTGCATCTGCATATTTCATATCAGGAGAAGGTTTTGCATTGATCACATAATCAGCAATTTGCAGATCCTGGATTTTTTCATCTTCCAAATCGAAGAGCCTTTCATCCTTTATCTTTTGTAAACGGGCTTTGTGACCTACCTCTTCGCGTGCAAAGGCGAGAAAAGTTTCTTTCATTTCCTGATTTTGCATGCGGGCTGCCAGGTGGGTATAAAAATCTACCGCTTCCTGCTCTGAATTCATCGCAAAATCGAGCACTTCATCTATATTTTTGAATTTTTCCATGCTTTTTGTTTTTGAGTTTTTTATTTCATTGTTTTTATTATTTTTTCCTTTTAAACACACAAGGAGGGGGGGCAGCATTTTTTAAACCTGATCTGCCAGAGCAAAAAGATGATCGCATCCAAAACCGAATCGCATTCTCTGATTTTCCTCCTGTGTTGGCACAAGAGTTCTGAATTTTGTCTCACCGGTTTGATTTTGCAGCAGAGGAGCAACTTCAAGCAAAACATCTGCAGGTGAATCATAAGGTACATCCAATCCGCATAATCTGTAAATTTCTTTCAATTGTTCGAAGTTTGAGAACTCAATTTCGGGTGCTGCTGTTTTTCCAAATTGCTGTATAAACTTTTGTGTATTGGTAAAACTACCACCTGTTTCGAAGGGTAGGCTTGCCGGCATGATCAGGTTTGCTTTTTCCGCAGTAGGCGTAAGGAAACAATCCTGTACCATCACAAAAGATGCCTTTTCAAACCAGTTTGATATCTTTGCCTGGTCATTTTCTTCTGTTGATGTACCGAGAGGATCTTCACCAAAAACAAAAATATTCCTGATCTTACCTTCTTCAAGCAGGTCTTTCTGTTTGTTTTTCGCAGGTTCGGGCAATTTGTCCACATTCCAGGCCTCTTTCAGCATATTCTGTACCAGCGGGTCGGGTATCTTCATACCCCCCGGAGCAATATCTGCCATACCACCCATATCGGTCAACCCCTGCGAATTGTTTTTTTCTTTCAGCATCATCAGTCCTGATGCCGTTTTTCCTGCTTTGCCCGTAATAATTGTCAGGTTACGGAGTTCGGTAATGGTTTCATATGAAAGGTTTTTCTCAGCAAAAACAAGTACAGCCTGCTCTTCCATATTGTATTCCCTGGCAAATGATTCAATGTCCTCTTTTGCAACACCACTGTTTTTTACCAATATGTCATAGTCTTCAGACAACATCTCTTTCTTGTAGTTTTCGAAAGACTCCTGTTCATCCTGCAGAAAGACACCATTCTGTAATCCCTGTGTTATCAGATAATGGTTCACCGCTTTTACAAAGTGATAATATGATTTTATGATGATCTCTTTATCCGCTTTGTGCGACATGCTGTTGGGTGAAGTTTTTTGGATCGTGGTGAGCGGTATGTTGTGCAAATAGCAGGCGTTATAAATGTAAAATCCTGCTACACCGTTTTCCTGATTTACTTCACTGGCGAACAGGTAAATATGAGAAGACTCCGAAAGTTGCCCGAAAGGTACATTTTCGTGATCATTTGTGTGGTCTGGCCAACTTTTTTCCAGGGACAGAAAACTACTGATGTTATTGGTCTTTCCTTTTGTTCTTGCCAGTTTTTGAATCAGGTATATCTCTTCGTTGCTAAGTCTTTCTCCGGGATAAAAACCATTTTCTCCGGGATTGGCTTCCAGAATTTTTTCTGCTATGATGGAAAAAGCTTTTTCAAAAGATATTGGTTTTCGTTCACCATTTTCAAGGTAAAGGGGTTGTGTGATCCTGTTTGTATCATTCAGGAATTTATACCCAAACCTGCCAAACTTACAAAGGTTTCCTTCTGTATTCACTGCTCCGTTGGTACCTGTAACGCGTGTTACAAATCCTGTTTTATGATGGTATTCCAGCTCGCATCCCACAGAGCAGTAATGACATACAGACTTGAAACTTTCCAGCGCCAGAGGACCTGCTTTAAAGGGTACATTCTCGGTGATAGCCCCGGTAGGGCAGGTAGAAATGCACATACCACATGATTCGCAGTGTGTATCGCTCAATTTTTCACCCATGCTGGGCGCTACATAGGTGTCAAATCCTCTGTTTACGAGCCCAAGGGCATTGGCACCCACCACTTCTTTACATATCCTTACACACCTTCCGCACAAAATACATTTGTTGTTGTCAATTTCTATGTAGGGATGCGAAAAGTCCACATGGTACTTTTTAGCATCGCCACCAAAGATCTTTTGCTCTGCCTGGTATTGTGTTGAATATTTTTTCAGATCACAGGTGTAATATTCTGAGCATCCACATTCCAGGCATCTGAGTGTTTCTTCTTTTGCCTGTTGGTCAGTATATCCCAGTTCCACCTCGTCAAAATTCTGTCTTTTTTCCGGGTCAAGGGTGGGCATTTCTTCCCTTGTTTGTTTTTCGTAGAAATCCTGGTAGTCATCAGGGGTTTGTTCGGCAAAATGATCCTTGCGGCTAATAAATTCAAAGGGTGGGGGAGTTATTTCCTCGCCATGGAGCATCTTGTGGCAACTCTGTGCAGCCAGTTTTCCCTGTGCAATGGCTTCAATAAGTGTGGCAGGACCTGTTACACCATCACCACAGGCAAAAACAGTTTTTACGGAGGTTTGAAGGGTTTTGGGGTCGGCATCTATGTCGCCCCATTTGTTAAGTTTGAGTTCTACATCCGAATATTCGTTGATATCATGGATGAAGTTGACCTCTGTTTTTTGACCGATAGCTGCCAGTATGTAGTCAAGTTCCATGTCGAATTCCGATCCGGGGATCTTCACCGGTCGTCTTCTTCCTGAAGCATCGGGCTCGCCCAGTTCCATTTGGAAGCAGGTAAGGGATTTCAGGTTGCCCTCTTCATCTTTGTTGACCATTCCTGGTGCTGTAAGGAAATTGTATTTCACACCTTCCAGTTTCGATTCATGTATTTCGATGGGATTGGCAGGCATCTCCTTTTCTGTACGACGATACAGCACCGTTACATCCGTTGATCCGCAGCGCATAGCAGTACGGCAGCAATCCATAGCGGTATTTCCACCTCCTATCACACCTACTTTTTTACCCGTAAAATCGTACTTCTGTCCAGTCATTTCCATATTTCTCAGAAAATCTATTCCTGAAAAAATATTACCTGCATCGTCATTTTTGCATCCTATGCCTGTTCCTGTTTGTGAACCAATAGCAAGGATAACCGCATCAAAATTCTCTTTGAGTTCTTTGTATGAAAGGTCATCGCCGAGTTTGCGGTTATAGTGAATTTGTACGCCCAGATCGGTGATGGCTTTTACTTCTTCATTGATAATGTTGTTGGGAAGGCGGTAGGGAGGAATGCCGTACCTTAACATACCCCCCGGATGGGGGCTGGCTTCGTAAATATGTACTTCATGTCCTTCGCAGGCAAGAAACCATGCAGCGGTGAGACCTCCCGGACCTGCGCCGATAACTGCTGTTTTTTTACCCGTGGATGGTTTTACTGTGGGTTTGTAAGGTTCTTCTGATGCCAGATCTTTATCGGTGGTATATCGTTTCAGGTAATCAATGCCAACACCTTTTCCTTCTACCAGGTTGCGGCGGCAGGCCACTTCGCAGGGGCGCACGCACACCCTTCCGCATATGGCAGGAAGTGGGTTGGTTTGCTTGATTAAACCTGTGGCTTCGCTGTGTTTTCCCTGATTGATCAGAGCAATGTATCCCTGAACATCTACCCCGGCGGGGCAGGTTTCTTTGCAGGGTGCCACACAGTCGGCGTAATGGTTGCTAACCAACAGATCGAGGGCAAATTTTCTGGATTTTATAACTCTTTCATTTTCGGTTTCAATACGCATGCCCTCGGAGATTTTTGTGGAGCAGGCAGGTTGCAGTCCACGCATTCCCTCTACCTCCACCACACAAAGGTAACATGAGGAGTAGGGTTCTAATCGGGGGTCATGACAAAGGGTGGGTATTTCGATTCCCAGGCGATGGGCCATTTCCAAAATGGATTCACCACGAAATCCCTGTACAATTTTTTTGTTGATGATGATGTTGAGTTTACTCATGGAAATTATATGTTTCGGTATTTTACGATAATTTAATGGCTTCGAATTTACATTTGGTGTAACACAATCCGCATTGTATACATACATCCTGAAGGATATGGTGTACTTGTTTTTTCTCTCCCTCGATGGCATTTACCGGACAACCTTTGGCGCACGCCATGCATCCTGTGCATTTGTCGGCGATCACTTCGTAGGTAAGTAGTTTTTTACAACTCAAAGCCGGGCATTTTTTATCTCTGATATGCGCTTCGTATTCATCGCGGAAATATTTCAGTGTTGTGAGAACCGGATTGGGCGCTGTTTGTCCAAGTCCGCAAAGAGAACTGTCTTTGATGGTTGCTGCCAAATCCTCGAGCATTTCAATATCGCCTTCGCGTCCGTCACCTTCGGTAATGCGGGTAAGAATTTCAAGCATTCTTTTGGTGCCAATGCGGCAAAATGTACATTTCCCACACGATTCTTTTTGTGTGAAATCAAGAAAGAACCTGGCGACGTCAACGACACAGGTGGTTTCATCCATCACAACCATTCCGCCCGAGCCCATGATGGCACCAGTGGCATTTACACTGTCGTAATCCACCACGGTGTGCGACAGATATTCAGGGATACATCCGCCGGATGGTCCTCCCAGCTGCACTGCCTTGAAATTTTTGTCGTTGGCGATGCCTCCACCCAGTTTGTAAATGATGTCTTTGATGGTGATGCCCATGGGCACTTCTACAAGTCCGCCATGCTTTATTTTCCCCGTAAGGGCAAAAACTTTTGTCCCTTTGCTTTTTTCTGTGCCAAAAGCAGCATATTCGCCTGCCCCATGGGTGATGATCCAGGGGATGTTGGCCAAGGTTTCAACATTGTTGATATTGGTGGGGTTTTTCCACAATCCACTTTCAGCCGGGAAAGGAGGACGCCTTCGGGGCATTCCTCTTTCTCCCTCAATGGAAGCAATAAGCGCGGTTTCCTCGCCACAAACAAAAGCACCGGCACCTTCCTTGATCCTGATATCGAAATGAAAACCGGGGATATTGAAAATATTTTCTCCGAGGTAACCTTTTTCGCGTGCCTGTTCGAGGGCAATGTTGAGTCTTTTGATAGCCAAAGGGTATTCTGCACGGCAGTAAATATATCCATTGGATGCGCCAATGGCATACCCGCAGATGATCATCCCTTCAATAACGCTGTGGGGGTCACCTTCCAGGATGGAACGATCCATGAATGCTCCCGGGTCGCCTTCGTCGGCATTACAGATCACATATTTTTGTTCTGATACATTGTTTCGTGCAAATTTCCATTTCATGCCGGTAGGAAAACCACCCCCACCACGTCCTCGTATGCCACTGTCAAGAACCGTCTTTATGACCAGATCGGGGTTTATATTTTCAAGAGATATCTTACGCAATGCTGAATAACCAGAACGGCTTTCATACTCCTCAATGCTTTCAGGATCCATATGACCACAGTTGCGAAGCGCAATTTTTACCTGACCATCGAAAAAACGGGCATCCTCCGACCGGTATTTTTCTGATTCAATGATATACTCTTTTATCGGTGTGAATTTTTTAATATGTTTGTCAATGATCTCATCCACGCGCGAAGCATCAACATCACCATAAAGGTATTTTCCATTGTCGTCAATGATCTCCACGAGGGGCTCCCGAAAGCACATCCCTATACAACTGGTTTTTTTGATGTCAAAATCCATTTTATCGGACTGGCGTATGCGATGAAATTCATCGAATGTTTTTTGGGCTCCTGCTGCCAGGCCGCAACTGCCTAATCCTACAATGACTGTTGTTTTACTCATGATTGTATTTTTCTTTTACTGATCTGTTGATCAATGTATCTTAATTATTTTTTAGTGATGAATATATGATATCAGACACATGATTGCTGAAAAAAGATATTGGATATTGTTTCGCCTGGGATCTTTTTTTTTATGAACGCCGGATCAATCGCTTGTTGCGAAAGTCTTTTGAAAACCAGGTTCTCGAATTGTTGTGCTGCTTTTTGTTTTTGCAATGAATGCTGATTTTTCTTTTGACCGCCTGTAAAACAGTGATTAGTTTGTTATGAACTGTTGCGCCGGAGTTCTTTTACGATCTTCACGGCCTGTTTGGGTGAAAGTTTACCGTAGGTTTCTTCTCCGATCATCATTACGGGTGCCAATGAGCAGCAACCCAAACATGCTACTGTTTCCAACGTGAAAATTCCATCGGGAGTGGTTTCACCATCTTTTATTTTCAACATATCCATGATCTCATCGGTAATGGCGGTAACCCCCTGCACATGACAGGCAGTACCATGACACATTTTTATGATGTGTTTTCCTGCCGGGGTAAGTCGAAACTGGGCATAAAAAGTAGCGACACCATACATCTCATTCAGTTTTAAACCTGTTTCACGGTTAATTTTCAGGAAAGCCTCGCGCGGAATGTATCCGTAAATCTCCTGGGTGCCCTGAAGAACAGGTATAAGATTGCCTGGTTGGTTTTTGTACTTATCTAATAATTTATCCATTAAAGATAAATCAACAGGTGGTTGATCCGATAGTATTGCAGATGCTTCGTTGTGGGTTGTGGGTGGAATTCTTTTGATACGCATAGAAATGAAATTTTTGCGAAAAATATAAAAAAAAGACTACATAGAAACGTTTTTTCATGAAAATATTTTTTCTGTAAATATCTGTGATGTTTGTTGTTTTTTACAGGTGGTTGGTTTGTTCCCTTTGGGTTGTTTTTTCACCGGGTTTTTGAAACCATGTAAACCTTTTTAAAGCATTGCCGTTTGAACCTTGTACGGGTCGTTCGCAAGATAGCAATGGGGTAGAGTATCCCTGGAAGAACTGGGTTTTTGAAGTATATGGTGGTATCAATTTTGCCAGGGAAAGCAAACAAAGCAGATTCGATTCAAGATGGGGATTTTATGCCGATAAAGTTTCGGAGGATTGGAAAATCAGAAGCAGACCCTATTTTAATATCAACCGACGTACTTTCCTGACTGATGAGGAGGAAATAACCCGCCTATGAGGCAACCGGGCGAATCGGAATTACCTATACCTTCGGATCGCAGTTCTCCAACGTTATCAATACCAGATTCTGAAAAATTAAAAATCGTTGATACAACCTATTCTGTAATCAGGTCGCAGGCTTCTGCCGGCATCCAGTGAGCGTCTTTACCATCCCATTTCACATTACAACCGATCGGATTTGTGAGAGGAGTGCTGATATCCTTGCCCTGGGTTAGTTCGGTAAGAACTCTTTCCTGGTCATTTACCTTTATTTTTGAAGCATCCTTTGGATTGTCAACCCCTCTGCCTGTATAAACCAGTTTTCTGTCCTTGTCGAAGACAAAGAAATGCGGAGTGCGCAAAGCTCCGTATGCCATTGCTACTTCCTGCGATTCGTCATGAAGGTAGATCCATGGGAAATTATGCTCCTCCATGCGTTGCACCATATGCCCGAAACTGTCTTCTGCATAGGTGTTTTCGCTGTTCGAGTTGATACCCACAAATTGCACCCCCTTGTCCTGGAATTTATGAGCCGTTTCAGCAGTAACAGGGTCTGATCCCAAAACGTAAGGACAATGATTGCAGGTGAAAAAAATGACCAGGTAATCGGAATGGTCAAAACTTTTGAGTGTGTATTTTTTGCCATTGGTTGCGGGCAGTTCAAAATCAGGTGCTTTGGTTCCAATTTCTAATGTAAAAGCCATATGACGCGTTTTTTATGATGAACAATTAGTTTGATGCTCCAACGCAATTGTCGGATGCTTTCAATACGAACAAATACAGACCTGTATTGATTGGTCTTTTGTTTTTATTTTGTATTTAAAAAAGTTAAATTTCAGTTTTTGCAGTACAATCAAAGCTTAGGTGCATCCTGCTCCGGCAAGTGTTGCCTTTGCCAGGGCATTTTCGGGATTTCGCACACGCTTTTGCCAGTTTTTTTATGTGTGGTGCCAGTTGGTTGCGCAGCTGCACTGGTTTGGCTATTTGCTGGCAGTAGGCATCCCCTTCCGAATTTTAATTTTAAACAACCGAATAATCCATTAATTTTGCATTTTGAAAAAGTAAGCATGTTCAAAAAATATATGTATGTCTGAAGGATTTCTTGCATTGTTGGCATTTATTCCGGTATTGGTTATCTTTTTACTGATGGCGGTATTGCGTCAACCTGCCACACGTGCCATGCCCATAGCATTTTTGGTTACGCTGCTGTTGGTTTATTTTGTCTGGAACACTTATGTAAATTACATTGGTGTTGCGCTTATCAACGGCTTTGTAATTGCTGTTGAGATATTACTGATTGTTTTCGGCGCCCTTACCCTTCTTTTTACATTGCGCGAGAGCGGCGCTATTGCCGTGATCAACCAGGGTTTTACAAATATATCCTTCGATAAAAGGGTGCAGGCCATCATCATTACCTGGATGTTCGGCAGTTTCCTGGAGGGGGCGGCCGGTTTTGGTACTCCCGCAGCCATCACAGCACCCTTGCTATTGTCACTGGGATTTCCGGCCCTGGCAGCAGTAATGGTGGCACTTATCGCCAATAGTACTGCTGTGGCCTTTGGTGCTGTTGGAACACCCACCCTCATTGGTATTGGCAGTAGCCTTGATCTGCCTTTGGTAAGAGATCAGTTGCTGGTTCAGGGACTTACTTTTTCTGAGTTTATTTACAATGTAGGCGTATGGTCTGCCCTTCAGCATTTCCTTCCCGGATTGCTTGTACCTGTTTTGATGATTCTGATGCTTACCCGCTTTTTCGGAAAAAACAAAAGTATCAAAGAGGGGTTGCCCATTATACCTTATGCATTGTTTGCAGGTTTGTGTTTTATGGTACCTTATGTATTGGTAGCCATATTTATCGGACCTGAGTTTCCAAGTGTGATAGGTGCTCTTACGGGTTTGTTGATCCTGATACCTCTGACAAAAAGAGGTTTTCTGGTACCCAAAAAGAAATGGGATTTCCCTGAGCGTTCTGCCTGGGAAAAGAACTGGACGGGGAATATTTCCATGGAAACCGGGCAGAGAACTCCTCATTTTTCTGGTTTTAAAGCCTGGCTGCCCTACGGGTTGATTGGTTTGCTTCTTGTGGTTTCCCGTATCAGGTCGCTACCGTTTAATGATTGGCTGATCTCAGTAAAACTGGAGTTGGAGCAGGCTCTGGGAAGTGGTGTTACCATTAATTTCGATCCTTTGTATAATCCAGGGGCGTTCCCATTTTTATTTGTAGCATTGCTTTCTGTTTTCATTTTTAAAATGGACAGAAAAAAGGTGTCTGTTGCCTGGAGCGAGGCGCTCAGACGCGTTCAAGGACCTGCCATTGCATTGATATTTGCTGTTCCTATGGTACGACTTATGCTTCAGTCGGGAAACAATCCGGATGCGCTTGCAGGGATGCCTGTGGCGATGGCCAGCTATATGTCAGGGTTGTTCAGTCAGTCCTGGCCTTTTGTCAGTCCTTTTGTGGGTGCCCTTGGTTCATTCATTGCTGGTTCCAACGCTGTTTCCAACATGTTGTTCGGGTATTTTCAGTATTCAGTGGCGTCACAGGCGGGTTTGTCGCATACTTTGATCGCTGCCTTGCAAAACATCGGTGGGTCTATTGGTAACATGATCGCTGTACACAACATCATTGCAGCATGTGCCACAGTGGGTCTGGTGGGTGTTGAGGGCATACTGCTGAAAAGAAATCTTATCCCGGTACTTGTTCTTAGTTCTGTAGCAGGCATTGTTGCTTTGCTGCTTTCTTATGTTTTTATACCTGGTATTTACTAAAATATTCC
Organism: uncultured Bacteroidales bacterium; assembly: GCA_964390665.1. Lineage (GTDB taxonomy): Bacteria > Bacteroidota > Bacteroidia > Bacteroidales > UBA7960 > SKVR01. The sequence continues at coordinate 10,534 of CAYMLS010000070.1, forward strand.
TGATAAATGTCGACATTGGAGATAATAAAAGATGATTTGGGCAGGTTTGCCGATCAGAAGAAAAAACGGGAAACACTTGCCCGTTTCTTTCAGGCCTATCCCGGGGGATATGGAGAGGGTGACGTTTTTCTGGGGATAAGTGTTCCCGATCAAAGAAAGATCGCCCGAAAACATTTTAAACATTTATCCCTTCATGATACAGGTAGGATGCTTTCACAGGATATTCACGAATATCGTTTGACAGCTCTTTTTATCCTGGTGCTCAAATATGAAAGATCGCGATCATCAGATGATCAAAGATGCGTTGTTGATTGCTTTTTGAAAAACATAGCAGGGGTCAACAACTGGGATCTTGTGGATTCTTCGGCGTACAAAATATTAGGACCCTTTCTGATGGATAAAGACCGCGAGTTGCTCTATAAATTTGCTTATTCCGGAAATCTATGGTTAGAGCGCATCGCTATCATCACCACGCTGCATTTTATACGCCACCATCGATTTGATGATACCCTGCACATTGCACAAATATTGCTTTATCATCCGCATGATCTTATTCACAAAGCGGTTGGGTGGATGTTGCGTGAAGCAGGAAAGCGCAATTTTAAGGTGGAATATGATTTTCTTGTCAGGTACTATCGCACCATGCCCCGCACCATGCTTCGCTATGCCATTGAAAAGTTTGATGAGCCACTCAGGCAACAATTTCTGAAAGGTGAAGTTTGATTGACAACTGAAATGTTTTGTAAAGGATATTTGCTTTGATTGTTATCTTGATTTCCCGGCAAAAATCATGTTGTTTACTGATAGGTGAAAAAAAATACCACAAAAAAACCCCGAAAGTTTTTCTATACCTTCGGGGTTTTGTTTTTTGCTTCAGACTCCGGAAAAAGTATCTCTTGCCGGGTCTTTTTTTCCTGCAAACATTTATGATGCTTTCAGTCCATCTCTTTCCAGCATAGGATCAATGGAGGGTTCGCGATGGCGAAATTTTTTGTAAAGTTCCATGGGGTGTTCGCTGCCCCCTTTAGACAGAATATTTTCGCGAAACGATCTTGCCGTTTCCCTGTCGAAGATCCCGTTTTCTTTAAAGGCGCTGTAAGCATCTGCATCCAACACTTCTGCCCATTTGTATCCATAATAGCCGGCAGCATATCCACCTGCAAAGATGTGCGAAAATGCTGTGCTCATCATGGTGCCATCTATCCAGCGAAAGAGCTGAACGGGTTGCATGGCGCTTTTTTCAAATTCTTCCGCCGGAGTGGTCACGGGTTCTGTAATACTATGCCATGCCATGTCGTTTAGTCCGAAACTCAACTGACGCACGGTGGCATATGCGGCATGGTATTTTTCGGATTTGATGATTTTTTCGATCATTTCCTGTGGCATGGGTTCGTTGGTTTCGTAATGGCTGGCAAACATGTCCAGAAATTCCTTTTCCACCGACCAATTTTCCATGATCTGAGAAGGCAACTCCACAAAATCACGGTATACGCTAGTTCCGGAAAGATCGGGATAGGTCACATCTGATAACATGCCATGCAGCGCATGTCCGAATTCATGCATAAATGTATTTACCTCATTGAAAGTCAGTAAAGAAGGTTTGGTATCGGTGGGTTTTGAGAAATTACAAACGATCGATACATGCGGAATGATATTTTCGCCATCCTTACGATGTTGCTCGCGGAAACTGGTCATCCAGGCACCGGCACTTTTCCCCTCACGAGGAAAGAAGTCGAGATACAAAACCGACAAAAGGTCACCGTCTTCATCAAACACTTCATACACAAATACATCTGGATGATAAACAGCAATTTCGTTATTCCTTTTATAGGTCAATCCCCAGAGTTTTAGGGTGAGGTCAAATACCCCCTTTTTTACTTTTTCCAGTTCGAAATAGGGTCGGGTGAGTTCCTCGTCAAAATCATATTTTTCTTTTCTGAGTTTCTCACCGTAGTATGACCAGTCCCACGATTCAATATTATTCTTAAATCCTGTGGATCGGGCATATTCCCGGACTTCCTTCAGTTCATCCTTTGCTTTTGGTAATGCCGCATCGGTAAGGGTTTTCAAAAAAATATTTACCTGATCAGCACTTTGTGCCATGGTTTCTTCCAGCACGAAATCAGCATGTGTTTCGTATCCCAGAAGTTGGGCTTTTTCTAACCGCAGGTTGGCGATTTTTGTAAGCACCTGGGTATTATTGTATTCATTGTCCTTATTGGCTCTCCTGGCGTAAGCCATGTAAATCTTTTCTCTGAGGTCGCGGCGGTCGGAATAACGCATAAAAGGGATGAAACTGGGGGCATTGAGCGTAATAACCCATCCGTCCACTTCTTTTGACTTTGCTGCCTGTTTTGCCGCCTCCACAGAAGATTCCGGCAAACCTGCCAGTTCGTCCTCTTTGGTCAGATGCAGGTACCATCCATTGGTTTCTGCCAATACGTTGTCACCAAACTGAAGGGAAAGCTGGGATAGTTCACGACTGATCTTTCGCAGTTTTTCTTTTTTCCCGGATGGCAGATTGGCGCCATTGCGTGTAAATCCCTTGTAGGTTTTTTCTAACAGCATCATTTGCTCTGCGGTGAGGTTTTCCTGGTCACGGTTTTCATATACCTCTTTTACACGTGTAAAAAGGTTTTCGTTGAATAAAACGTCATTGTGAAAATCAGTCAGGTCTGGAGAAATATCCCGTGCGATCTGTTGCATCTGCTGGTCGGTTTCAGCATGATTGAGGTTGAAAAAAACGCTGCTGACTGTATTGAGTTTTTCGCCCGAAAACGAAAGGGATTCGATCGTATTCCGGAAATTTGCCGGTTCGGAGCTGTTGGCAATAGATTCCACCTCTTTTTTTGCCTCTTCAATAGATGTTTTAAAGGCAGGTATGTAGTGTTCGTGCCTGATCTGATCGAACGGAGGGGTTTGATAAGGGGTGTTAAAGTTGGATAACAACGGATTCTTTTCCTGGGTATTACAAGCCATAAGGGTTATAGCAATTAAAAGGTTTACAATTATTTTTTTCATTTTTACGTGTGTTTTGATGGGTGAATAAGGGTTGAATTGATCGTCATAAATATTTTGTTTTCCGCTGTCAAATATAGTTGATGTTTTTTTACGGAAAAGAAAAAAATCCTTATGCACTCACATGGGCAGAAGACTGACTGAATGTTTCTTTTAAAAACTCAGCCGTGTATCCTTTTTTCTTTTTGATGATCTGGGCAGGTGTCCCCGTTGAAACGATCTTTCCTCCTCTTCTTCCACCTTCGGGTCCGAGATCAATGATGTGATCTGCCACCTTGATCACATCCATGTTGTGTTCAATCACCAGCACAGAATTGCCTCTGTCAACCAGTTTGTTGAGCACATCCATAAGTACTCTTACATCCTCAAAGTGAAGCCCTGTGGTGGGTTCGTCGAGAATGTAAAAGGTTTTTCCGGTGTCGCGCCTTGAGAGTTCAGATGCCAGTTTTACCCTTTGTGCTTCACCACCCGAAAGGGTTGTACTGCTTTGTCCAAGGGTAATGTAACCCAAACCTACATCGCGAAGTGTTCTGATTTTTTGTACGATATTGGGGATATGCTCAAAAAACTCAAGTGCCTGATCAATATTCAGGTTTAGCACATCATTGATGGATTTACTTTTGTAGCGCACTTCCAGGGTTTCCCTGTTGTATCTTTTCCCCTGGCAGGCTTCGCATTCCACATGTACATCGGGCAAAAAGTTCATTTCAATGACTTTTACGCCCGCCCCCTGGCAGGTTTCGCAGCGTCCGCCTTTTACGTTAAAGGAGAATCTTCCGGGTTTGTATCCGCGTATCTGCGCCTCAGGCAGAGAAGCAAAAAGTTTTCTTATCTCATCAAAAACTTTGGTGTACGTTGCCGGGTTGGAACGGGGGGTTCTGCCAATGGGCGACTGGTCGATCTCGATTACTTTATCGATATTTTTAATACCATCTATTTTTTTGTAGGGCAATGGTTTTTTCTCGGCACGATAAAAATGATGACTAAGAATAGGGTAGAGGGTTTCATTGATAAGGCTGGATTTTCCGCTACCCGAAACACCTGTAACACAAATAAGTTTTCCCAGTGGTATTTCCACATTTACATTTTGCAGGTTGTGTCCGGTGGCCCCTTTCAGGATCAGTTTTTTTCCGTTTCCCGCTCTTAATTTTTCAGGAATGGGCACATCTTTTTCCATGCGAAGATATTCTGCTGTAATGGTATTTTCCTGCATGATGTCGAGTGGTGTCCCTTCTGCCACGATCACCCCTCCATGCAGTCCTGCGCCAGGCCCAATATCCACTACATGGTCGGCCGACATGATCATATCTCTGTCGTGCTCTACCACAATGACCGAATTCCCTATGTCTCTCAGACTTTTCAGGGAATCAATCAGGCGGTGATTGTCTCGCTGGTGCAAACCAATGCTGGGCTCGTCTAAGATGTAAAGTACACCGGTAAGTTGTGAGCCGATCTGGGTAGCCAGGCGAATGCGTTGACTTTCGCCTCCTGATAAACTTTTTGCCGGCCGGTCGAGCGACAGGTAATCCAGTCCTACATCAAGCATAAAACCAAGACGGTTGCTTATCTCCCTTAGTATCTCTTTGGCAATGGTGAGTTTTCGCTTGTCGAGTTTCTGTTCCATCTCAGAAATGGTATTTTTGAGACTGATCATATCCATGTTTGCCAGATCAGAAATGTTGAGATCCATGATGCGGTAGTGCAGCGATTCTTTTTTCAACCGTTGACCGTTGCACTCAGGGCAAACCTTTTGTTGCATAAACTCAGAAGCCCACTTGCGTATGGAGCGGGAAGGGTTTTCCTCAAACTGGTTGGATATGAAATTGACGATCCCTTCAAAGTTCAGATTATAGGTGTCGGTAATGCCGAGATTCTCATTTTTCACCCTGAAAACTTCCTGCGAACCATATAAAATGGTATTGATCCCATCTTCCGGTATATCTTTGATGGGCGTGTCGATGGTAAAACCATATTTGAGGCCAATGGCTTGAAGTTGTTTCATGATCCAGGGATTCCTTGCCTCTGACATGGGTGCCAAACCACCTGCATTGATGGATAATTCAGGATTGGGTATGATCTTGCTGATATCCATTTCACTGATATGCCCCAGTCCGTTGCATGTGCCGCAAGCACCATACGGTGAATTGAAGGAGAACGTGTTGGGTTCCGGTTCTTTGTAGGCAATTCCTGAAACCGGACACATGAGGTTTCTGCTGTAATGAAATACCTCGCCGGTTGTTTCATCCATCAGCATGATCATACCTTTGCCCTGCTTCATGGCAACTTTCATGGAGTCGCTGATGCGTTTGGCATGCTCGTAATCAATGGCAATTTTATCGATCACAACTTCAATATCATGGATCTTATAACGGTCGAGACGCATGTTGGGTATGATCTCCTTTACCTGTCCGTCTACCCTTACCCGCAGGAATCCCTGTTTCATAATATGGTCGAATAACTCGCGGTAATGCCCCTTTCGGGATTTGACCAGAGGTGCCAGCAGCAGCATCTTTTTCCCTTCAAACCTTTTGATGATCACATCCAGAATTTGCCCTTCGGTATATTTTACCATTTTTTCGCCGGTAACATAAGAGTAAGCATCGCCGGCACGGGCAAACAACAAGCGAAGAAAATCGTATATTTCTGTAACTGTGCCAACGGTGGAACGTGGGTTTTTTCCTGTGGTTTTTTGCTCTATGCTTATTACAGGACTCAGTCCATTGATCTTATCTACATCGGGGCGCTCCATATTGCCCAGAAACTGACGGGCATAAGCAGCAAATGTTTCTATGTACCTACGCTGTCCTTCAGCATATACCGTATCGAAAGCCAGCGACGACTTACCGCTTCCGCTCAATCCGGTGATGACACTCAATGTGTTTCGGGGAATTTTAAGGTCTACATTTTTCAGGTTGTGCTCTCTTGCACCATATATTTCAAGCCACTCTTTGTGTTCTTCGGGAGATATTTGCAACATTTTCTTTTTTTATAAACGAACCTGCAAAGGTAATCAATTTACACGTACGGTGTTTATAACAAAATAAACCTGCTTAGGTTTACAGTGTTCGGGCAAATCAAAACATTAAGACTCGTATATCCATGCTGGCGCCCTTTACCGGATGTATGTGCCCTGCGTGGGCAGTGCACACTATTGTATGTTTGATTGAACAGCGTAGTTTTTATTTGGTTGTCATTTGACTAATTCGGTTCTCGTTTTTTCCAACGAGAGAGCTCGCCAAAAATGGCTGACATTCGCAAATTAGTTCAGGGTGAAATGATCATTCTTCAAAGTGTTAAAATAGTTTAAAGACTCGGTTCAAAAACGAGAATGACGTAGTATTTGGCGTTTTCTTGCAAAGACTATTTAACAGGTTGAATGTGAGAGGCCCCTTCAGTTAATCCTGGCGCTGAGGGCTACTACTCGATTAGGCTGCGTAATCCTCTATTTCAATTCCATTATTAAGGATTTCGGCGACCACTGGATTATTTATATTAAAATCTTCTTTTCTGAAAGGATGAGGCTCAATCAATAAATCCTCATCAGTTCTCATTTGCATTAAATCAATTTGTACATCGATGATATCAGATATAGAATTTAGCACTATTGCCAAATCGATATCACTATTTTTATGGTTTGTCCCTTTGGCAAATGAACCATATAAATATGCTCTTTCAATGTTATATTTCTGCATCAATTTTGATACATATCTTTTTGCAATCTTTAAAGCCTCTCCTTTATCCATTCTGTTAAGGTTTTAATATTATCAATCCATTGACTTGTAAAATCTTTTGTGCATTTGCGGTAAAACTCTTGCTTATAATCATCATACCTTGCATTCAGATTGAAAGTTGTGATAGTATCAAGCCATTTTATTTTTTCTTCATCAAGTTTTAAACCTGATACCTTTGTCAGTTTTCTTAAATCATGTGAAAAAGGGGCATGTTGATTGGTATCTTTAACTATTTTTCCTTTCAATAATTTTTCAATTACCAAATGTCCCATGAATAAAGCCCAATGATAATCTTTGGAATCAAATAAATTTATCATTGTTTGAAAATCACCGTCTGAGCTATTTATCCAATGTTTAACAATTTTTTCTCTGTTTATTAAGGCTATTATCCATGTAACAAAGTTACAAAAATTATCAATCTTGTCGGTTTTTCCAGCATGCAGCAAAACCTCCTGTCGTATGTGCTGGTGGGGAATACGGGCTGCTTTCCTATCCGCCGAGGCAGAAAGTTGATGCGTAGCAGACTGGTTAAATCAACACATATTCCTTAATTAAATGTATATGATGTTGGCTTTTGTTTTATTTTTTCACTATTCGACCTTGTTCACTAAAACCTTTATTGTCAATTATTTCATAGATATAGATGCCAGTAGGATAATTCAATAAGTCAACCGTAAACTTATTTTCCTGAAATGTCTTTTCTTCAATTAATTTCCCGTTACTTAAAAAAAGGCGTAAAGTAAATTCACCCTGAATTCTTCGGTTAATATTAATATTTAAAAAGTTACTTACAGGATTTGGGTAAATTGTCACCATGGAATTCTGCTTTTCAAATTCTCCAACATTCAAAGGTTGCACATTCACGTAATAAACTGGAGCTCCAGTTACAACGCAACCTGCAGAGTCTGTTACTGTCATATAATATGCTACAGAATAATCTGGTTTCGCCCAAAATGCTAAACTTGTTGAATCTGACAGACCATGGTTAGGGCGCCATAGATATTCGTAAGGCGGAAAACCCCCAAAAACGTTCTGCCAACCATTTAGAAAAACAGAGTCTCCCTGATTAATTGTATAAGTAGTATAACCAAGGTGAGTCCCAAAATAAGCATAATAAACTGTTGTTGTGTCAATGGCAATGTTATTTTCTGAATCAGTTACAGTCAATCTAAACTGAATAGTGTCTCCCATTGCATGAATAATTTTCGGATTAGCAAGGGTAGTATCATTTAAAAAATCAGAAGCTGTAAAGTTAAATGTATGACTTCCAACACTCCAAGTATAATCTGCTTCCCATACATAAGTGTATGGTGGCGTACCACCGGTTCCGGAAGGTGAGCCACCAATTGTTATCGTGTCCATGGGATGGATACCTGCACAAACAACTCTGTCCGGACCTGCGTCCGATACAACTTGAGAAAAGGCGGAATAAATCATCGCCAAACAAATCATCGTTAAGGTAATTGCTGATTTTTTCATAATGTGTGGTTTTTTTTAAAATAAAAGCCAACGTTATTATAGCACAACTCTTTTTCGGAACTGCCTGATTGAAGCAGGATATTGCAAATTCTGATATTTTTCCTTATTTCCGGCGGTTTGTCCCCTGAAATTTGGTATTTGGGTCTTCGTGGTTTTACTTTTTTTAGTTCGTACTTTTTAATTCATGCATCAAAAATAAGTATTTGTTTGAAATGCTGTACATTTTTTTTTAACAATTCTGTGTCCGGTGTCAAACGGGTGCAAAGCGAACGCTAAGGCGAACCGATTGTTTGGTTGCATCCCACG
>CAYMLS010000071.1:0-4453 GCA_964390665.1 uncultured Bacteroidales bacterium
TGTGTTTTCTTGCAAGTGTAGTTTGTGTATGGGTGTGGGTTCGGGGTTTTAAATATGAAAATTAGGCTTTCTTTCCGGAACAATATTGGTGTTTATCAGATTATAATGGAAAAATCATAATAAATAGTTTATTATCCAGAAACCGGAGCGAACCGCAGCTCAACAATGTCAATCTACCGAAAGCATTTTTTCAGAGTGGACACAATGACATTAAAGGAACCTATTCAAATAATTTTCATAGTATCTTCAATGATTCTAAATGTAGCAATACAAAATATAGTTTTTATTGATAAATTTGAGGTATGAAAAATAATTATGCAGTCAAGCAAGAAATCTATATAATAGATGAATATAGAAACAAGAATATTTCCAGTAGGTCTTTATTAAGATATCCAGGTGGCAAAACAAGAGGAGTAAATTTTATAAAACAATTTTTACCAAAGAATTTAGATAAACTTGTTTCACCTTTTTTTGGTGGAGGTTCAGTTGAGTTTTCTTTATCCCATTCAGGCACAAAAATATTTGGATATGATATATTCCCACCTTTGGTAGAATTCTGGCAATGTGTATTAGAAAACTCAGAGAGATTGGCAAAAGAAGTAGAAAAATATTTTCCCTTGACAAAATCTAAATTTTATGAATTACAAAAGAACCAATCGTTATTTGAAAACAAATTAGAAAGAGCAGCAATTTTTTATGTTTTGAACAGATCATCTTTTTCAGGTTCAACTTTGTCAGGTGGAATGTCACCAAATCATCCGCGATTCACTTTATCAAGTATTGAAAGATTAAAAGATTTTTACAATCCTAATGTTTTCATTGAAATTGCTGATTTTGAAGAATCACTTGCAAAACATCCGTATACTTTTGCTTATTTAGATCCACCTTATCTTATAAAAAATTCGCTATATGGAAAAAAAGGTGATGCACACAAAGGGTTTGATCACCAGCGACTTGCCAGTTTATTAAGGAATAGAGCACATTGGTTATTGTCTTATAATGACTGTGAAGAGATAAGAGATTTATATTCTGGTTTTCATATCCTTACGCCAAACTGGAAATATGGTATGAGTAGCAACAAAGCTTCAAAAGAAGTTTTAATATTTAGTAGAAATTTCCATATAAAGGGAGAATATTTTTATTGATGGCAACACAAACGGAAGCAGGTAAGGCATTTGAATTTGCCATTTTAACTGCAGCACTAAAAAAAATTAGTGAAACGCATAGAGTAATTGTTGAGAGAGATCGTTCTTACGATGTAGCTTTGCAATGCTTTCATTTGTTTTCTCCGGTAGAACAACAGCATTATCTTAAATCATCGGAGGATGCGATGAAACATATCATAGACCTTGAACCTTTTATTACTGATCCGCAACTTACCGGGCACATCCTGGTAATAAAGTTATCAAAGGACTCCAGCGGTACAAGAGGAGATGTAAGGGATATTCTTATGATTAGACCCACTCACAACTGGGAAATCGGCATCTCCGCCAAAAACAATCACAAAGCAGTAAAACATTCAAGATTATCAGAGAAAATTGATTTTGGAAAAGAATGGTTAGGTCATAATTGCAGTGAAAACTATTTTTCTGAAATCAAACCCGTTTTTTCCGAATTAAGATGGCTTAAATCAAAAAAAGTGCTTTGGCGGGATTTAGAAGATAAGCATAGAGATTTTTACCTCCCTGTTTTAAATGCCTTTAAAAAAGAGCTTTTAAGTATTTATAATCAGGACGTAGATAATGTACCGTCATTTTTACTTAAATACTTAATCGGAAAACAGGATTTTTATAAGGTTATAAAGAAGAAAAAAGTGACTGAAGTACATGCCTTTAATCTTCATGGTTCATTAAATAAGCGAACTTCTAAAATAAAACCTAAATATAAAGTTTCAAAATTAAAATTACCATCAAGAATTATTGAATTGTCTTTTAAGAGAAACTCTCTGGATACACTTATGCTTACTTTGGATGAAGGATGGCAGATCTCTTTTAGAATACATAATGCTTCAAGCAAAGTAGAACCTTCTTTGAAGTTTGATATTAATCTTATGGGACAACCCCGAATTCTCTATACTCATCACATAAGCGGGTAATGATCTTTTACAAACTGAAAAAGAACACATTTAAAAACGATCATCTCTGAACGGAAATTAATGTTTTTATTTTCCTTAAAATAACAAGATACATGATTTACATTCGAAAATGTTATAAATCCTTATCGGCCAAATTCATAAAACATTATTTTTGGGGGATATCATTATCATTTTAAGGTGAATACCATCTATCCGCATCCATAAAATTATTAGCCCGCTTCATTTCTGCATAATTCCTTATATTTGCATCAAAACAAAATATACACGACGTAAATAACCCCTATGGCAAATAAATATCATACTACCCATGCAAAGGCAAAAGAAGTAATAGACAAATGCGATACCTGCTATGTGGGTATGGTAGACCAGGAAAATCTTCCTTATGTTTTGCCCTTTAACTTCGGATATGAAGAGCAGGCCATTTTTCTTCACTCCGGCCCAACCGGTAAGAAGCAGGATGTCCTGAAAAACAATCCTGAAGTTTGCATCAGTTTCAGTACCGATCATGAATTATTTCAAAGGCATGAGCAGGTAGCATGCAGCTCCGGTATGCGATACCGCAGTGTACTGGCATTTGGCAAAGCCGTTTTTATTGAAGATTACGATGAAAAGGTCAGGATCATGAATATCATCATGCGCAAATATGCCGGCAAAGATTTCACTTACAGTGTCCCTTCCATCAATAATCTGGCAGTATACAGGGTAGAGATCAGAAAAATAGAGACAAAAATTTCAGGTTACTGATCAAATCCATCTTGTCTTTTTTTGGTAATGATCAGGAAAGAATTTTTTGTGTATCAGTTGCCACAAAAAGAATACAAACCATCCGATGGCAATACCCAGCAATGCCCCGCCAATGATATCTCCCGGATAATGTACACCGAGGTAAATTCGGCTATAGGATTTCAATATGGCAAATGTTAACATTACTGCGGTAATATAAGGAACTTTTTCTTTTAAGATCAGAATGATAAAAGTTGCCAGCGCAAAAGAGTTGGCAGCATGAGAAGAAACAAAACCAAACTTCCCTCCTCTTTTACCAAAAACCGTATGCACCATGCCTTCCAGCTCGGGTTCCTGAGAAGGTCTGAAACGTTCGAAATAGAATTTCATGAAAACGGATATCTGATCGCTGAGGGTGATCAGCAGTGCTGCCATCACCATGACCAGAAAAACGCGCTTGCCATAATGTTTCCACGAGAAATACAACAAAAGTGCATAAAAAGGTATCCAAACATATTTATCACTTATGTAATACATGACAGGATCGAGCCAACCGGCATGAAGTCCGTTGAGAAACAAAAAAAGTTCTTTGTCTAACTGCAAAAGAAATTCGAGCATTTTATTCAGAATTGAGTTTGAAAAATGATTTTTTTTAAACAATACCGCAACAATTTACAGCATGTTTCAACGAAAAAATTTTATTGATTAAGGGTTTTCCATAAAATATCTTTTAGTTCCCTGATTCCTTGCTGCGTATGCGAAGAAATAAAAACATGGGGTACATCAGGTAATTTTTCTTGTGTCTCTTTTTGCTTGTCCGTTTGTATCAGATCACTTTTGGAAATGGCAAGTATACGCTGTTTATCAAGTAATTCAGGGTTATACTGTTTTAACTCAGTGAGCAATATCTCATACTCCTTACTAACATTTTCGCTATCTGCCGGCACAAGGAAAAGTAATACCGCATTTCTTTCGATATGCCTGAGAAACCGATGTCCAAGACCTTTACCGAGGTGTGCTCCTTCAATAATACCGGGAATGTCTGCCATAACAAAAGATTTTTGATCAAAATAAGGAACCATGCCCAGGTTAGGAACCAGGGTGGTAAAAGGATAATCAGCAATTTCTGGTTTTGCTGCCGAAACCACAGAAAGCAGTGTTGATTTTCCGGCATTGGGGAATCCAACCAATCCAACATCGGCAAGTATTTTCAGTTCCATGATCACGGGCATTTCCTGAAGGTCTTCACCGGGTTGGGCATATCGGGGCGTTTGATTTACCGAAGTTTTAAAATGGATGTTTCCCTGGCCCCCTCTTCCACCTTTCAGCAGGATCACTTCCTGGTCATGATCGGTAATCTCGGTGATTATCTCGCCATTATCACCATTACGTGCTACTGTACCCAGAGGCACCTCAATGGTCACATCTTTTCCGTCAGCGCCTGTCTTAGCCTGTCCGCGACCAGCCTGACCGGATTCCGCAGCCACATGTCTTGTATATCGCAAGTGCAGCAAGGTCCAGAGGTTACGATTTCCTTTCAGGATCACATGACCTCCTCTACCTCCGTCGCCTCCATCCGGGCCACCCTTGGGGACGTATTTGGCTCTTAGAAAATGTACAGAACCAGCACCACCT
>CAYMLS010000071.1:4463-19030 GCA_964390665.1 uncultured Bacteroidales bacterium
TTGCCTGATCTGCAATGTATTTTTATATAATCTACGAAGTTTGAGTTCATCTGTTGTATAAAATTTGTTTTCAAGAGGTTATGGCAGGTTTGATTCTACCAGATCTGCAATTTTACCGGCCACCTCTCTTACCGGTGCCATTCCCGAAACGAAAAACAGCTTGTTTTGTTGCCGGTAGTGATCAAGTAATGGTTTTGTTCGTAAATGGTAAATCTCCAATCTTTTTTGAATGATCTGCTCTTTATCATCCGTACGTCCTGAATCTTCTGCCCTACCCAGCATTCTTCTGAAAAGTTCATCCTTTTCTACCTGAACAGCAATTACTAACAGCAATTGTATTTTGTATAAATTCAAAAATTTATCCAATGCATTGGCCTGCAAAACAGATCTTGGGAAACCATCAAAAACAAATCCGTTTGAATCAGGATATTTTAAAACCTCATGGTATAGTTTACGCATCACAATTTTGTCGGGTACAAGCAATCCACTATCAACATAAGGTTTTACCTTTTTGCCGATATCAGTTTTATTTCGGATCTCTTCGCGCAAAAGGTCTCCGGTAGACACGTGTTTTAATTTAAATTTTCGTGCCACAAGTTTCGATTGAGTTCCTTTACCGCATCCTGGCGGTCCGAAAATGATCAGGTTAAGCATAACATAATGAATGTACTCGTATAACGTCTTTTACGAAATTATCCCCATAAGAAGTTGCAAATTACCTAAAATTTTTAATCTTGCTTCATTTCCAACACTTTATAAATATCCTTCAGGTTTCTTCCAAATCCGTCATAATCCAGTCCAAATCCAACAATAAAATCTTTAGGTATCTCTAAACCAACATAGTCAGGTTTTATATCAGTTTTTACGGCTTCGGGTTTTAAAAGCAGTGTGGCCACCTCTATACTTTTGGGCTCATACTTTTGCAGATCATACAGTAAATGGTTGATCGTAATCCCGCTATCGATGATATCTTCCAGTATTACGATCTCCCTGTCTTTGATGTTTTCAGTTAATCCGATCAGTGTTTTTACTTCCTCTGTGGTTTTGGTACCGCTATAGGAAGAAAGGCGGATAAAGCTGATTTCGCAAACGCCCTGATAATACTTTAAGAGGTCTGATGAAAACATAAAAGATCCATTCAGGATAATTAAAAATATAGGATTGCGTCCTTTGTAGCGGGCATGGATATCATCAGCAATTTTTTTTATACTCTTTTGAATTTCATCGTGTTCAATATATTTTTTAAAATACAGGTCTTTTACAAGGATGACATCTTTTTGGTGGGTGGTATAATCCATGGTGTGTGTTTTAATTTTTTACGAAAATACAAAATTACCTTTTTAACACTGGTAAAGAAGATTTTTTTTGGGATTTTATTCACATCATGTGGATAAGCAAAAGGCAATGCAATGAAAGGGAAAAGGAACCCAGGATTGCCATTTCTTTTTCAAAAAATCACGGATATGATCAATATGACCACTTCGGTGCTTTTATTCCTGCAAACGTTTATTCAACAGATCATTCCTTGTTACTCAATTTAAAAAGGATCTCTTTCTCCTCAGAAGTGAGACTTTCATATCCTCTGGAGGATATTTTGTCAAGAATTTCATCCATCCGTTTTTGATTTTGTACTTTTCTGCGGTTGTATTCATCATCACTCAGAGGTCTTTCACTGCGGTATTCCACCCGGAGTTTGGGTTTGGGTTTGAAGAGTGTTGAAAAAGCCTGTATCCATGATCCTGACCATTTTGCCGGATCTTTCCCCTTTTTAAGCATCATAATATATAAAAACCCCCAGAGGGCACCTCCCAGGTGGGCAAGATGACCGCCGGCATTTCCCTGATCAATGCTGATGATATCAATGACAATGAAAAAGATGGCGATATACTTTAACTTTATACGTCCGAGCAAGATCAGGGGAAGCTGATAATCGGGCATATAGGTGGCAATAGCAATAAAAATTGCCAATACCGAAGCCGATGCTCCCACAGCTACCGAAACGGTTTTAATTTCCTGAAAAACAGGGAAAATATTGTATGCCAGTATAAAGAAAAGAGCACCGGCCAAACCACCCAGAATATAGGTTCCGGTTAAGCGTTTTTGCCCCAGAAACTCAGAAAAAAGCCTTCCACCAACATACAGCATGATCATGTTGAACAAAATATGGAAAAAGTCAAAATGCAGAAACATGTAAGTAAACAGCGTCCATGGGCGATAAAGGAGGGTTTGGAAATTCGAGGGAACACCTAACAGATTGATGATACCATCATAGGCAGAAGATGCAGCAAAGAGGAAAAATATTACCCTTATGACACTAACCAGCAGGAATACAGCGATATTAATCCCTAATAACCGGGATAAAACCGATCCATTCACGAAAAAATTCCGTACCTCTTTCCAAAAATTAGATTGCATGTTCGTATTTTTTTCAATTTAAATAATTGAATATTTAAGTTCACTCCGAAAATCCGTTCTCAGAAATTCTTGAAAATATTATGTGCTAAATTATCTGAATATCAATCATTAAATTCAGTATCAATTCGTGTAATTTGTGGACAATATACTTTTCAGAGTGAACTCATTTTTTTTTAAAATCTTTTTTCTTTAGATTGCCAGTATTTGATCAGTAAATACCCGAAGATCATACCTCCCAGGTGGGCAAAGTGTGCCACATTGCTTCCACCTCCACGGGTTGTTATCCCAAAGTATAATTCCATAGCGCCGTAGATCATTACAAAGTATTTGGCTTTGATGGGAATAGCAAAAAATACATAGATCAAAGAATTGGGGAAAAGCATCCCAAAGGCAAGCAATATACCAAAAACAGCACCTGATGCTCCTACCACAACAGGAGCATTTAAAAAGTCGACCTTGTATTGGTTTAAAAAGTTAACCGCTTCCACCATCGCTTCATTAGGAGAAGAATTAATCAAACTATTGTATCTTTCCAAAAAGATGCGCAGGTTGTTTTGTATCTCCATGGAAGTGACCTGAAATTCATCCGATTGCAAAAAACTTTTCAGATTGTCGTGATCGGGATCTTGCAAAAGTGCATTGATCTGCTGAAGTGTAGGCAGCATCTCAACATACAAAATGGCATAATGAATTATGGCAGCCCCAAAACCAGTGATCAGGTAATAAATCAGAAACCTTTTGGCGCCCCAGACATTTTCCAGAACATTACCAAACATCCAAAGCGCAAACATATTGAAAAAAAGGTGGGTAAAGCCACCATGCATAAACAAATAAGTTAAAAACTGGTAGGGTCGGAAATCCATGGCACCCGGAAAATGCAGCCCAAAGATTTTGTAAAGGTCGATATTAAAAGCACTGGAAAAAGTAATGGTTGCCAGAAAAAACAAACCATTGATGATCAGTAGATTTTTTACCAAAGGTGGTAAAATGTTAAATCCTCCCGGGCGAAATTGTTGCATTTTATTTACGTTTTTACCTCAAAATATGGGGTTGTTTTATAGATATTCAATGAAGATTAAATCGTTTTGTTCAGCTGGCAAAAATACAATTTTATCTCCTCATATCAGCGTTCAGTTTTTCCTTCTTTATCAAGCGAAGGAAACTTCACCACTGCTTTGCTTTTCCACTTCCCTGTCTTGTAATAAATAAAAGAAGCCGTAAGTCCGAAAGTCCAGGCAATGGGTATTCCCCACCAAATGCCAACTGCTCCCATTCGCTCTGATAAAAACCAGGAGAAAGGTACACGCAATACCCAAAGAGAAAACAGGGTGATAAACATCGGTATGATGGTATCTCCTGCTCCACGAAGCAATCCATGTGTAGCAAACATACCTCCGAAAACCACATAGAAAGAACTGACGATGACCAGATATGAATATCCGATCTCAATCACCTCGGCATCGTTGGTGAAAAAACCCAGAATTGTCTTTCCGAAAAGCCATGCCACAGCTGTTACAACCAAAGAAATTGCTGAAGTCATGATAAGTGTGGAGATCAATCCTTTTTTGACCCTCTCTGTTTTGTTAGCACCCATATTTTGACCTACAAAAGTAGAAAGAGCCATGCCAAAATTCATAGCGGGAAGAGTTGCCAGTGAATCGATTCGCCAGGCAATGGTATATGCTGCAATTGTAAGTGTACCAAACTGATTTACAATAGCCATAAGAGCCGCCATACCAAAAGAAACAAATGTATGTTGTAAACCCGTAGGAATCCCGATACGTAAACTATGACGAAATATCTCCCTGTCAAAGGTTAATCCTCTGAAAGAAAACCGGATAAGGGGATGATAACGATTGAGGTAGAGTACCGAAAGACCAAAGGCGATTGCCTGCGAAAGTACGGTGGCAAAAGAAACGCCGGCAATCCCCCATTTGAATACGATCACAAAAAGGAGATCGAATCCGATATTAAGAACGGTTGATATGATCAGAAAGTATAGTGGCGTTTTGGAATCGCCCATACCACGGAGCACAGCACTGGTACCATTATAACCAGACATAAAGATCAAACCCGCCACATAAACATTGAAATACAATTTGGCATCATCAATCAACTCAGATGGCAAACCGATCAGAAGAAATATTTCCTCACTGAAGATAAGACCCAAAGCAGATAAGCCCAATGACGAAATAAACAAAAAGATAAAAGCGGTATCAATGGATTTTTTTACCTTGTCGTAATTCTTGTTGCCAAAATATTGACTGATCACTACATTGATGCCAGTGGTGATACCGATCATCAGACTGATCAAAACAAAAATAACAGGAAAAGAGGCACCCGATGCTGCAAGCGCCTGTGTACCGAGATAATGGCCAATAATAAGTGTATCAACAATATGATACATTTGCTGAAAAACATTTCCCAGAAGCATGGGGATGGCAAAAATAAGTATTTGCTTGCCCTCTGGCCCGGTAGTCAGGTCTCGCATTGATAGATCAGGGTTTATTTCGCTTTTCGGCGATGATGATTTATTCTTTTTATTTTCAAAGGGATCAAAGGTATGCTTATTACATGACGATTCTTGTAACAATATTTCCCGGGCATAGTTTAATTTGAAAATAGTATTAGCTTTTTCGGTATCATTTGCCCTGGCAATGAATGAGTAAGGTCAGAAAATCTCATTCCTGACCAATTTCACAAAATTATATTATCCTGCATATCTGAAAGAACGATGAGTCCTCTCTAAAAGGTATTTTGTTCACAAATTACACAAATAAACACTAATTAGGGTCAGCAAGAAAACCCATGTTTTTTAGGTGTGCTTGATAAGAAAGCGTCAAGTGCAAGGCGGGAGATGACTGAAAAACAGGAGTCCCGTTAAAAATAACGAGATGACTGTTTTGAAGGCAAGCCCAACGCAGCAATTGGCGTTTTCTTGCAAGCACTAATTAAAATTCCTGATATTCAGATAAATAAAACATAGTAATAGCACGAATTTCTCCGAAAACTCGTTTTCGGAGTGGACTCAAAGATTACAGAGGAAAACGAAAAAATGAACACAGATGATGGAAAATAAGTTTTCAGACAGGTTTCATAAGGGGTAAAAAGTTTCATTTTCCAATCATTTTCAACAAGATGCTGAAATATTTGCCTTATAAAGGTCATCCCGGATTTCTTTTTTAGAAAAACACCTTTTATCGTTATCAAATTTTGTAAATTTGCGCTCTTATAACAAATATGGAAAGTACCAAAATAAATATAGATCTGTCGGTAGTGATTCCTCTTTATAACGAAGAAGAATCTCTTTCTGAATTGGTAAACTGGATTATTTCAGTGGTCAAAGGTCGTTATACCACCGAAATACTGCTTATTGATGATGGAAGCGTTGATGATTCCTGGAATGTTATCATGGATTTAAAGGAGAGGTATCCTGAGGTAAAAGGGTTGCGTTTCAGAAGAAATTATGGCAAATCGGCAGCTTTAAGTACTGGTTTTGCCTATGCCACCGGCAATGTAATTATTACAATGGACGCCGATCTTCAGGACAGTCCTGATGAGATCCCTGCCCTGTACAAGATGATTACAGAAGAGGATTATGATCTTGTAAGTGGTTGGAAGAAAAAAAGATACGACCCTGTAACCAAAACAGTTCCCACGAAACTGTTCAATTGGGCGACCCGGAAAATGACAGGTATTATGCTTCACGATTTTAATTGCGGGTTAAAAGCATACAAAAGAAAAGTCGTGAAAACCGTTGAAGTCTATGGAGAAATGCATCGCTATATACCTGTTATGGCAAAGTGGGCAGGATTCCGAAAAATTGGCGAGAAGGTGGTCAGTCATCAGAAAAGAAAATATGGTTCTACCAAATTTGGTATGGAAAGATTTATGAATGGATTTTTGGATCTTCTTTCCATATCTTTTGTGATGAGATTCAGGCGCAAGCCCATGCATTTCTTCGGATTGTATGGCTCATTGATCTTTTTGATAGGTTTTTTGATTGCTTTTTACCTGGCATTTGCCAAATTTTTCATGATGGAATACAGAATGACAGAAAGACCCTTGTTTTACTTTGGTTTGCTGGCAATGATTCTGGGTACACAACTGTTTTTAGCGGGTTTTTTGGGAGAATTAATATCCAGAAATGCCCCGGACAGAAATAAATATATTGTAGAACATTCAACTGAAACAAATTGGCAAAAATCGTCATATTAGGTTCGGCATACCCGCTAAGAGCAGGAGGATTATCCACCTTCAATGAAAGGCTCGCCAATGAATTCATTCAGATGGGGCATGAAGTGATCATTTACACTTTCTCACTTCAGTACCCCCGCTTGTTTTTTCCTGGGAAAACTCAATATGCGCTTCGTCCTGCACCGGAAAACATCGATATCCGGGTAAAGGTAAACAGCATCAACCCTTTTAACTGGGTGAGGAATGGATGGGAAATAGGGAAATTAAAACCCGATTATTTGGTCATCCGATATTGGCTGCCGTTTATGGCTCCCTGCCTGGGAACAATTGCTTTCCTGACAAAGTGGAACAAAAAAACACGTGTTGTGGCCATTACCGACAACATTATCCCCCATGAACGCAGAATCGGAGACCGTACACTCACAAAATTTTTTATCAGGCAATGTCATGGGTTTGTAACACTGAGCAAATCTGTTTTACAACAACTCGAAAACTTTGAAAACAAAGGAAAACCTAAAGTTTTTTCACCCCATCCACTTTACGATAATTTTGGAGAACTTGTTGGAAGGGATGCAGCACTGAAGAAATTGAAACTATCACCCGAATATCGCTATATTCTTTTTTTTGGTTTTATCAGAGACTATAAAGGTCTTGATATCTTATTAAAAGCCATGTCGGATGATTTGGTGAAGGAATTACCTGTAAAACTAATCGTTGCCGGAGAGTTTTATACCTCAGAAATGGAGTATTTGAAAATCATCCGTGAATTAGGTTTGGGAAACAGGGTGATCCTGCATACCAATTTTATTGCAAATGAGTTGGTTTCCCATTATTTTTGCGCCAGCGATCTGGTGGTACAGCCCTATAAAGATGCTTCTCAGAGCGGTGTTACGCAAGTTGCCTACCACTTCAACCGTCCGATGGTAGTATCTAATGTAGGTGCTTTACCCGAAATGGTACCCAACAATGTGGCAGGGTTGGTCGTTAATCCGGAACCTTCAGAAGTAGCAGCAGCCATTTATAAGTATTTCAGTAAAAACCTGATGGAAAAATTTCAGAAGGGTGTCATTGCACAAAAAGATCGTTTTACATGGGATAAATTGGTAAAGGCAATTTTCAGCGTTGGTAAAAAACCCGCTGATCCCCTATAAGCATCTACAAAAGAATTCTTGTTATTCATTGGCAACACCCACCAAAGCATGCAAAAAGAAATCCTCAGCGCCATACAGGAATCTGTAGTGGTAAAACAAAAAACACTTGAATCAGCAGGTCTGCTAAATGATCTTGAAAAAGCCATTTCTTTGGTGGTGAAAACCTATAAAAACAAGGGAAAAGTTTTATTTTGCGGCAATGGTGGTAGTGCAGCAGATGCACAGCATCTGGCAGCAGAGTTGGCCGGGCGTTTCCATTATGATCGTCCTCCCCTGTTTGCAGAAGCACTGCACGTAAATACTTCCTTTATTACCGCTGTATCCAACGATTATGGTTACGACATGGCTTTTGCCCGTATGGTGAATGCAGCTGGTGATCAGGGTGATATACTGGTTGCTTTATCAACTTCCGGTAACTCACCCAGCATTATTCAGGCCATACAAGCCGCAAGAGAAAAGCAGATGTTTGTAATTGGTTTTACCGGCTCATCTGGAGGTAAAATGAACAACCTGTGTGATTTGCTTTTGAAAGCACCTTCTCAGGATACTCCCCGGATCCAGGAAGTACATATGCTTCTTGGTCATATATTTTGTGAGCAAATAGAAAAACAATTATTTCCTCAAAATGCCGGATAAAAAACATACACTCAGCAATATTGTCAATCAGAAAAACCCCACACTCTTTCTCGATCGCGATGGTGTTATCAACCAGCGGATCATTGATGAGTATGTTTTGAACACCAATGATTTCCAATGGATTGAAGGAGTGAAAGAGAGCATTCAGTTCCTGAGTGGTATTTTTGCGCATATTATTGTGGTTACAAACCAGCAGGGAATTGGAAAAGGGTTGATGACAACCGTTGACCTGGAAAAAATTCATAAAAAAATGACCCGTGAAATACATCAAAGCGGGGGAAGAATTGACGGGATATACTATTGTCCTGACCTGAAAGAAAAAAACAGTTTTTTCAGAAAACCTCAACCCGGTATGGGACTGAAAGCGAAAAAAGACTTTCCTTCCATACACTTTAAAAGATCATTGATGGTTGGTGATACCCTTTCAGACATGCAATTTGGGAAAAAGCTACGCATGACCACTGTGTTGATTCATAAGGATATACAAATAGCACGCCAGGCACCTCACCTGGTAGATCACCGGTTTGATTCCCTCCTGCACTTAGCAGATTATATGAAGCACCTGCCGGAAATCCATAAAATAAAGTAAATCCCTGGTTTTCAATGAAATATAAGGCAATATTTTTCCTTCTTTTTTATCCGGTATCTTCTTCTGCAAAATTTCGGGAAAATCCTTTCAATATTAAGTGATTCAAGGCGTTACTTTATAAAACTTTTTTTTAAATTTACGGATCATTACTTTTGTAGAAAATACAACTTATGCAACGAAAATTCAAAACACTTTACCCGCTCTTTTCTGTTATTCTTTTGTTTGCGTTTTTTCAAACTTTTTCTCAACAACATGAATTTAACCAAAAAGATGATCAGGGTCTTAAACAGGGTAAATGGAGAGGATACTTTGAAAGTGGCGGATTGCGATACGAAGGTCAGTTTGTTGACGACCAGCCACGTGGCGTTTTCAAATACTATTATCCGCAGGGCGAACTCAGGGCAGAACTGGTTCATCAACCCGGAGAAGAAGCAGTAAAAGCAACCTATTATCACAAAAATCAGCAGATCTTTGGTGAAGGTTTTTTCATTGATAAAGAAAAAGATGGACTGTGGCGTTTTTTTACCGATGAAGGGATTCTGATTGCTGATAATTACTATCAGAATGGACTTAATCATGGAGTTTGGAAATCCTATTTTGATGATGGCAAACTTGCAGAAATACAAACATGGCACCAGGGAGAACAAACAGGATTGTACGAAAGATACTATACCAATCAAAATGTATATATCAGAGCGCAATACAAAAAGGGAGACCTTGATGGCAAATACGAAATCTTTTACGAAGATGGAAAACCTATGGTTATAGGGTATTATGCCAGCAATATAAACGATAAAATATGGACCTATTACGCCCAAAGTGGCGATATTGAAAAAAAAATCATTTACGATGAAGGTGAAATCCTGAAAGAGGAAGTTTTTATCGAAAAAGAAGATGATGAAGCGCTCCCTTTGCGTCCCGGTCCCAGCAAGTTCGATAATATAATGTCGCCCGATCAGCTTTAACTATTGTCAAATAAACCGGTTTATCCAGCCACACTGAATTGAGAACCATCATTGACCTTGATGATCAGAAGAAAAACAGACAACACTAAAACACCAAAATGTACATCAAAAGAATTCAATCAAAAGACCCGGATTTAAGCAGGACAAGGCAAACAATGCTGTCAGCAGTGCTATGGTTCTTTTTGATGATATTTTTTTTCGCTTCATGCGAAAAACAACAGGGTGAACCTTCTTACATGGGATACAATTATTTTGGACTTGAAGAAGGAAACTGGATTATCTACGATGTAGACTCTACTGTTTATGATGATTTTCTGGGAGAAGTCTTTCACTATCAATACCAGGTAATGGAAATCAATGCGGAGATTTTTATGGATGCTGAACGGGAAGAATCAATGCGCCTGGAAAGATTTATCAGAGAAGATGAGGGTCAGCAGTGGGAAGAAAAAAATATCTGGTCGTCAAAAATAAACAGATCATACGCTTTACGATCCGAAGAAAACGTAACGTTTATGAAAATGATCTTTCCTGCAAAGATCAATCAAACCTGGAATGGAAATGCCTACAACCACTATAACGAGTTGAATTACACCATTACAGAAATACACGAACCTTTTGAAACCAGTAATTTGCTTTTTGATTCGACACTAACAGTTATGCAAAATGATTTTGAAACCCTTATCAGCAAAGAATTACAATACGAAAAATTTGCTACGGGTATAGGCATGATATATAAAAAGTTTACAGAACTTGAAAAAGAAATAGACGGTACCATTGTCAGAGGTGTTGATTATACCTACACAATACGCGATCATGGCACACGATGACCTTAGTTTACTTTGTTTGACCGACATCTGTACTTTCTTTTTCTTTGATTCGTCAATCTCCTGCTTTGTGCAGTACTGTTTTTCACAACACCATTGGCATAAAATATTACTGATATGAATAAAATACGTCAATTTTTCTTTCTTTTCCTGAGCATGATCTTTCACCTGTCATCCTATGCTTCTCCCATGATTTGGGTTGAATTTATGGACAAAGAAAACTCATCCTATACCCTTGAGAATCCGGAGGAATTTTTATCTGTCCGTGCTCTGGAGCGTCGCCAGAAAAACAACATTCCTCTAGATTTTTATGATCTGCCTGTTTCACCTGTTTATCTGGAAACATTAACAAAGGATGTAGAAGAACTGGAATTGTTTTACACAAGCAGGTGGTTCAATGGAGCACTATTCAAAGCACAAAATGCATTGGTATCCGACATTATAAACAGTTATGAATTTGTAAAAAGTGTTGAGGTTGTCAAACCCTCACTTTCCAAAAAATCAAATGATACCCAAAAAGAAGATGAAGAACCAGGTTCAACCCAGGGAACCAGCAGCAATAGCCCCTCTAACGGTTCTTACAAGTTTCCTGCCACCCATTACAACGGAATGGATGAAGACTTTTCGTATTATTACGAAAATGACCAGATCATGGAGTTTATAGAACTCGTAAACGGTCATTATTTGCACGGTAAAGGATACAACGGTGCCGGAACTATCGTCACTGTTCTCGATTCGGGATTTAAAGATGTAGATAAGATGGATGGATTCAGGTATTTATGGGATACTGACAAAATCCTGGGTTATCATGACTTTGTAAACCCGGGAGGAAATATCTTTGATACCCACACGCATGGCACTTCCGTTTTATCGGTAATGGCAGGTATGCTGAACCATGATTACCGGGGTGGCGCGCCCGAAGCTTATTATTACCTGGTGCGTACAGAAGATGCATCAACCGAATTTCGGGTTGAGGAATACAACTGGTTGGCCGGTGCTGAATATGCTGATAGCGTGGGTGCCGACATCATCAATTCATCGCTTGGATATTCGGAGTTTGATAACTCTGCTCAAAATTACACCTATCAGGATATGGATGGGGAAACAACTGTGGCTGCGCGTGCTGCCAATATGGCCTTTAACCGGGGTATTTTGGTTGTAAACAGTGCAGGTAATTATGGAAACAATACCTGGCAGTACATAGGTACCCCTGCAGACGCCATGGGAGCATTGGCAGTGGGAGGAACAGATAATCAGGGTGAAAGAGTATCTTTCAGTTCCATAGGACCCTCCTCCGATGGAAGGATAAAACCGGATGTAATGGCACAGGGGAGATCGGTTCCGGTATTGAGCACCTCAGATCAGGTCATGAATGCCAATGGTACTTCTTTTGCTTCGCCTTTGATGGCTGCCATGGCAGCCTGTTTGCTTCAAAGGCATCCTGAAGCAACAAACGAACAACTGAGAAATGCAATTACGAGAAGTGGCGATAAATATTTTGAACCAGATAACTTTTATGGGCATGGAATTCCTGATTTTGAAGCAGCCTCGCTGATCCTTGAACAGATATCGGAAGACCATGAAGACCACAACATTGTATCGCTTTCTGTAAACCCCATCGATCAGCAAACATCTCTGAGGTTTTTCCTGGATCAGCAGGATATGGTTATGGTGGAAGTATTCAATGCAACGGGTCATTTGATGTTCAGAACCAACCAAATCCCGGTAAATGCCGGATACAATGAGATAAAACCTTTCCAACAAACCTCATCGCTCACATCAGGAATATATTTTGTTCGTGTGGGGTTTTCTGATCGGATTGAATTACTGAAAGCTCTCAAACTTTGACCTTAAATATTCACTTCAACCTTCATTCCCATACACATTCAACCTTCATTATTTTTTCAGTAATGTTTTGATTTCATTTACAAAGTCATCAATATCCTGCCCGGTGGTGTTGAAGTGTGTCATCCATCTGACTTCATTTTTCATTTCATTCCAGATATAGAAAAAATATTTCTGCTGTAAGGGTTCAATAATATGTCGGGGGACAGTTGCAAAAACGGCATTGGTTTCCACCGGAGCTGTAAGATCAATGCCGGATATGCCCTGTATTTTCTGTGCAAGTAGAATCGCCATTTTGTTGGCATGATCAGCGAGATTCAACCAAAGATCATCTTCAAACCATGCAACAAACTGAGCAGACATGAAACGCATTTTCGAAGCCAGTTGCATCGATTGCTTTCTCACATATTGAAACCCATCAGAAAGGCCAGGTTTCAAAAAAACCACTGCTTCTCCCATCATCAGTCCATTCTTGGTTCCACCAAAAGAGATCACATCCACACCAGTATCTGTAATCAACTCTTGTAAGGAAACCCCTGAACTCACAACTGCATTGGCAATTCTGGCACCATCAACATGAAGCAGCAAATTATTTTTTGTCGCAAATTCTCTGATTTCTCTGATCTCCTCAACGCTGTATACACAACCCATTTCAGTTGCCTCGGTAATGGAAACGATGCCCGGTTGAGCATGATGTTCAAACCCGACCGAATGGAGAAAGTGTTGAAATTGATCAGGGGTTACTTTACCATCTTGCGAGGGAACTGTAGCCAATTTACTCCCGGTATACTTTTCAGGAGCGGCACACTCATCATGGTTTAAATGGGCTGTTTCGGCACAAAGAACTGTTTGCCAGGGCCGAATTAAATGTGAAATGGATGAAACATTGGCACCTGTTCCGGTACATACCAGAAAAGGATCTACTTCCTTACCAAATTTCTGATTGAAGTACGTTTTCATTTTTTCGGTATGCGGATCATCGCCATAGGATACATAATCCTCTCTGTTAGCATCCACAATAGCATCCATGACAATCGGATGCACACCTGCATTGTTATCACTTGCAAAACTTCTTTTCATTCGTTGTAATTTGTTTTTTAATTGTCAGAGACCTGTCTCGTTTTTCAACGAGAGCGCTCGCCAACAATATTTATACTTTATATTTTGCCATGCTGCTAAATCTAATCATCCGCATGTGTCAATATTATTGTCATGGTTCGGTTCAGCATAAGTTTTTCAGTCCACAACATAGCGTGGAATTTCGGTGGGTATCCTTGTAAGCGTCTGATAATTGATCTGGTTACTCATCTCAGAAAAAGAGGCAACGCTGATGTCCATCCTTCTTTGTTTTCCTATGATCACTACTTCATCCCCTCTTTCAACCGAGGGAACATCAGATACATTTACGGTCATGGTATTCATGGTGATCGTACCAATTACCGGCACCCTTTTTCCCCTGATGATCACGCGTCCTGAATTGGATAACATGCGCGGATACCCGTTTGAATAGCCAATAGGCACAATGGCAATTTTGGTTCTTTTATTGGCCAGAAAGGTAGTTCCATATCCGATATATTCACCAGGTTCAACCGTTTTTATGACCATAACTCTCGACTTCCAGGATATTAATCTGGTAAGGGAGTTTCTTTCGTTGGGTGCATTTTTGAATCTGAACATTTTGGTTTCCGGACTTGGCCAAAACCCGTACTGGGCAATCCCAATACGCACCATATCCATAATGGTGGTGGGATAATTCAGCACTGCTGCTGAGCATGCTGTATGCTGCTTACAGGGTAATAACCCGTTTTTGTGAAACATCCGGTAAAACTTTCGGTACAACGCGATTTGATCTCTGATCCTTACATAATTGGTAATGCTTTCAGCGCCGGCATAATGCGTGCACAATCCTTCAAAATAATAATACTCATGATTTTTCTTCAGGTCC
>CAYMLS010000072.1:0-19027 GCA_964390665.1 uncultured Bacteroidales bacterium
CAACTCCCCCTTTCCCCCTTTCCCCCTTTCCTCAATCCCCTCATTCCCCACCCATGACAATCGCTTACCATTGCCCGGTTAAGAGTATGATTGCAGTATTTGAAAGTTTAGAACTTTTATTTACCTTTACCGCGGTTTGAATGGAAGTGACTTGAAAATCCGCAGGGCAATGAAGCGAATCGTAAGGAAAAAACAGCGAAAAGATCATTTACATACAGCAACTTACAGGAACAATTTAATATGATACTTGTCCGTTAAATTAACCGGATGGGAGATCATTGATGGTCATCAACGAATATATACATATTTAATCTTATATGATGTAATGAAGCATTTAGTAGCACCTTCTTTATTGGCGGCAGATTTTCTTAATTTGCAAAATGATATAGAAATGGTAAATCAGAGTGAGGCCGACTGGTTTCATGTTGATATTATGGATGGTCATTTTGTGCCCAACATATCTTTTGGTTTTTCCATTGTAAAGCAGATCAGTACAGTGGCCAAAAAACCGCTTGATGTGCATTTGATGATTAGTAATCCAGACGATTATATTGCTACTTTTCAGGAATCCGGTGCCCACAACCTTACCGTGCATTTTGAAACCTGTCCGCATCTTCATCGCTCGCTGAATAGTATAAAACAACATGGAATGAATGCCGGAGTTGTGATCAACCCCCATACACCTGTGGAATTTTTAAGTGAAATTGTTGCTGATGTAGACCTGGTGCTTATCATGTCGGTGAACCCGGGATTTGGCGGGCAATCTTTTATTGAAAGTACCTATGACAGGATTCGGAGATTAAAAGAATTGCTGCTCCGCAAAAACAGCAAAGCCCTTATTGAGGTCGATGGCGGGGTGGATACCCGGAATGCTGCCAAACTTGTTGAAGCCGGAGTAGACGTTTTGGTGGCGGGCAGCACGGTTTTCAAATCCGAAGATCCTTTGCAAACCATCCAGCAATTAAAGCATTTGTAAAAGAACTAATACCTGATGATACCCTATAGAACGTTATATTTTCTGTTGTTTTTTTCCCTGTTTCTCTTTTTTGTTTCCTGCCACTGGTTTCGCCATGAAAACCCCTGCCATGATACCATTGAAAAGGATAAAATGATTGAGCTTCTTACCGAGGTACATCTTTTGGAAAGTCATCTCTCCCTGCGACAGTCCAGAGGTGATATGGCTGATTCGGCAGCGTTGTTTTATGCTGGATTGTTTCAGAAATATGAGGTGAGTGCCGAAGAGTTTGATCAGGCCTTTGAGTGTTATATGCTGGATCGGGAATTGATGACCGAAGTTTTTGATGAAGTTCTGAGTAATCTGAGCATTGCCCAAAGCAAAGCAGATGAAAAAAAGGAAGAGGAAGAACGGGAGGAAGAAAAAGAGGAAGAAAAAGAGAAAGAGATAGAAAAAGAGCAAGAGTATAGTTTGGAAGAAAAACTGCAGGTTAAAGAATAGGATCTTCCAGGCCCTGCTTTTGTTGTTGCTCATCTAAAGATTCATCTTTCGCAGCGGGTTTGTAATAGCGGGCGGTAAAATTTTCAAGATCGGCACCGGTATCCACACTGTAGTTCAGCAGAATCTCCCCATTGCTGTAAGCGCCTTCTCCTTCAATGGTTATTGTTCCATTGAGTATATCCTGCGTTTCGATGAAAAGGCTGTTGCTCACCACAAGGGCGGTGGCAGTTTCCTGTAGCTGATTGAAGTTGCTGATTAGCACTTCTGCCGTATTGCCTGGATTTCTGCTGATGGTCAGGCTGTAAACATTCAGGTCCGAATTCATTCCGTCTCCGGTTTCTTCGCATGTCCAGGTTCCCAAAAATTTTTCCAGTTCATCATCTGGTATCAGGTCGTTGATTTCATCCGTACAGGAGGTTACGGAGAACAAACTTATCATTACAAAAATAAACAGCGGATTTTTCATATGTTTGAAATTAGATTAAATATGTTCTCGTTTTTTTTAACGAGAGAGCTCGCCAACACTCTGACTGCATGTTTTACCATGTCGCGAATTATACTCATGCGCATGTGTGTCAATATTCAGGTATAATATTATCTGTAATTTTCCGAAGCTTAAATCATAACATAAAGATCATTCCTCTTTCACCAGTTCATCCAAAAGGTCGTTTCCTGCAATGTTGGGGATGGTAACCTTTAGTTTGGGTTCATTTTGCATGGCAAGTTTGATGGCAAAAAGTGCCTCTTTGTTTCTTGCCCAACTTCTGCGGGCGATACCATTGTTTACATCCCAGAAAAGCATCGATTTCAATCTGCGTTCGGCATCCATGCTACCGTCAAGCATCATGCCAAATCCTCCGTTGATCACCTCACCCCATCCTACGCCCCCGCCATTGTGTATGGAAACCCATGTGGCACCCCGGAAACTGTCGCCTATCACATTCTGAATGGCCATGTCGGCTGTAAAACTACTGCCGTCGTAAATATTGGAAGTTTCCCGGTAAGGTGAATCAGTTCCCGATACATCATGATGATCGCGACCAAGAATGACAGGTGCTGAAATTCTGCCTTCCCTGATGGCGTTGTTGAATGCTTCTGCTATTTTGATACGACCTGCGGCATCAGCGTAAAGAATCCGTGCCTGAGAACCTACTACAAGTTTGTTTTGCTCTGCCTGTTGTATCCAAAGAAGATTATCGGCCAGTTGTTGTCTTATTTCGGTTGGTGCATCCTGCATAAGCGATTCCAGTACCTCGGCGGCGATTTGGTCGGTTGTCCGCAGATCTGCAGGATCAGAGGAGGCACAAACCCACCGGAAAGGTCCGAAACCGTAGTCGAAACACATAGGACCCATAATATCCTGCACATAAGAAGGATACTTGTACTTGTTCTGAGTGCTGAAAACATTTGCTCCTGCTCTTCCTGCCTCTAACAGAAAGGCGTTGCCATAATCCCAGAAATACATTCCCTTGTCGCTGAGTTGATTGATCGCGTTTACCTGTCTGATCAGGGATTCTTTCACTTTTTCCCTGAACAAGGTGGGGTTTTCTGCCATCACAACATTCGCCTCCTCGTATGTTAATCCTGCCGGATAGTATCCTCCAGCCCACGGATTGTGCAGTGATGTTTGATCCGATCCCAGGTCGACCTTCATGTTCTCCTGCGCCAGTTTCTCCCAAAGGTCAACAATATTGCCCTGGTAGACAATGGAAACGGCTTCTTTATTATTTACTGCTCTGGTGGTTCTTTGCAGCACTTTGTCAAGATCATCGTACACTTCATCGACCCAACCTTGTGAATGCCTGATGTGGGTTGCTTTGGGGTTTATTTCAGCGATCAGGCAAACTGCACCGGCAATCACGGCGGCTTTGGGCTGTGCCCCCGACATGCCACCTAAACCGCTGGTCACAAAAAGTTTTCCTGCAAGACTGGCATTGCCTCCCTTGGCTATCTTTCGTCCGGCGTTCAACACCGTAATGGTGGTTCCATGTACAATTCCCTGCGGACCAATGTACATGAATGATCCGGCAGTCATCTGACCATATTGGGTTACACCCAGGGCATTATATTTTTCCCAGTGATCGGGCTGGGAATAGTTGGGTATCATCATGCCGTTTGTGACCACCACCCTGGGCGCATCTTTGTGGGAAGGAAACAATCCCAAAGGGTGCCCCGAATAAAGCACCAGTGTTTGTTCGTCGGTCATTTCTGCCAGGTACTGCATACATAAAAGGTACTGTGCCCAGTTCTGGAATACAGCACCGTTGCCTCCGTATGTGATCAGTTCATCGGGATGTTGCGCCACAGCATGATCCAGATTGTTGCTCAGCATCAGCATAATGCCCGCTGCCTGTTTCGATTTGTGAGGGTAATGGTCAATACACCGGGCATAAATGGGATAATCAGGCCGGTAGCGGTACATGTAGATCCGTCCGTAAGTGTTTAATTCTTCCAGAAATTCGGGCGCGAGGATAGCATGAAATTTCTCCGGAAAATAGCGTAAAGCATTTTTAAGTGCCAGTTTCTTCTCGTCGGTACCAAGAATGTCTTTTCTTTTGGGGGCGTGGTTTAAAGAAGGGTTCAGCGGTTTTGCCTCCGGCAGGTGATCGGGTATACCCTGCCGGATCAAACGTTGAAATTCCTGTAGATCTTCCTGTTGCTTCATTTTGAAATTTTATTTTATGCATTCATCGGTTTCTGCCACGTCAAAAGTAGTAAACTCCCAGGAATATGAATCGTCTTTTGCATCTTCCTTTTTCATGCCTTCCACAGAAAATCTCAAATCTGCCAGTCCGCCTCTTCTGGTTTGACCCGGTTTCAGGCACAATTGGTTTTCATCGCTTTCGTAAAGCAGCATACCATCTTTATAAAAACCAACACTGAAGTTTACCAGTGCATGGGTTTCTTTTTGGTTACTGATGCGCAGGTTTAAAACTGCATCGCTGTCTTTCTTGTAAAAAACGGATCTTTGCCACTTGTACATTACCTGAATACCTTCTTCTTCCATAAACTCTGTGTAACCCCTTTGGGCACTACCATTGAAACTATTCAACATGATGATGATAAAAACGGTAACGGCATAAAGAATTGATTTCATTTTCATTTTTTTAGTTTGTTTAAATTAGAACTTGTTTTTAAAAAGTGAAATAACATGAAACAATGTTCACATATCTCGTAAGCGTTGCTTTGCAGGAAAACGCCAGGAACAGCGTTTAGATTGTCTTTAAAGTAATTGATAATGTCAACCTTCCGGATTTAAATGTGCTTCAATCCATTGTAAAAATAATCTTCCAATTGTAAAACATCCGAAAACTCTCCATCCATCAAAGTGTCCACATGTTTTTCATATTCACTTAAGTTTTGACAAACTTTGATTTTCCGGAACTGGTCTTTGCCATTCACAAATGCACCTGCCATATAGTACCAAACAGCTTTCATCAGTCCCAGGGTTTTGTCCTTACTGCGCAACCTCTCCTGTGTATTTTTATAAAGGTCCTGATGAAATGACCTTATCCTGTCACTTTTTTCTGTTTCGCTGCATTCCATTCCTTTGATCTGCATCGGCAGGAAAGGGTTGATAAGTGCGCCTCGACCTACCATCCAGTTTGTTATGTCAGGGAAAGAATTTTTTAGTTCGGTGAATTTTTGAATATGAATTATATTGCCGTTATAAACGACTGTATTTTTGCTTATTTTCCGGCACACATCAAATTCTTTTGTGTCGGGTTCTCCTCTGTATAGCTGATCTCCGGTGCGGGGATGGATGATCACTTTTTCAAGAGGGAAGTTATTGAGTACCTTCAAAATATTTCTGAGCTCATCTTTTTGGGTATATCCCAGGCGAACCTTCACCGAGAGCGATGTTTTCAGAAAGGGTATGGTTTCCTCTAAAATTGTTCTCACCTTTTCCGGATAGGGGAGGATACCGCACCCACGCATTTTGTTTGCCAAACGGGAAAACGGACAACCCATGTTCCAGTTAATATGTGTGTATCCCTGCCGGGCAAGAAAATCAGAAAATGCCACGATCTCCTTTGCCGATGTACTCACGATCTGGGGCACTGTAGCACAAATTTTTTGATCAGCGGAAAGCGGGACTACATCGTCAAACTTTCCGGGATGAACCTTTTCGGGATGTATACCCGAAATAAAAGGTGCATATACCTCATCCAACCCATGAAAATGCTCCATGAAAAATTGTCTGTAGTATTTGTGGGTTATGCCCTGAAAAGGTGCCAGCGAAACATGCTCCATGTAATGAATTAGATTAAACCAGTTAAAACATCCTGAAGGATCTGATGGTGTATGAAATAAGACCTGGATATCATTAGATCAGGCCTTGCGATTCATCTTCAGACCGGACAAAAGTGAGGATGCATTAGCAAAAATCCTTTGCAAAGATAGAAATAATGGGGAAAAGATAGCAGGTGCCAACCATTGTCTTCTTCTGATTTTTTAAAATCGTTCCTATTTTATATCCTGTAATGCTGGTATTTCATGGATAAAAATTTTACTTTTATACCATGCGAAAAGAGAAAGATTTTTTAGGAGAGATTTTGCTTCCGGACGACGTCCTTTATGGCATTCATGCCCACAGGGCTTCTGGAAATTTTGCCAACCATACTCCTTTCTCCAAAGAATGGTATTGCGCTGTGGGCTGGGTAAAACAGGCCTGTTATCAAACTGCTTTGTCTTTTGCCCGCGCATCAGCAGAAAAGTTTCCCGAAAAACCTTTACCTGAAGCATGCCGTGATATGAATGTACTTCAGAAAATGGAAGAAACCGCCTCAGAGGTGAGCAGGGGTTTGTACTTTGACCATTTTATTGTTCCGGCAGTACAGGGGGGAGCGGGTACTGCCATCAACATGAATATCAACGAGATCATTGCCAACGCAACGTTGCAAAAACTAGGTTATCCACCCGGCAAATACGATGTGGTGGATCCATTTTTACATGCCAATTTGTTTCAGTCTACCAACGATGTTATTCCCACAGCGCTGAAAGTTGCTTTTATGAAGAATTTGTATGTGCTGGAAGATCAGGTAAACCAATTACGCACCGAAACTGAGAAACTGGAATCTTTGCATCGTGCCCATTTGCGTATTGCCTATACCCAGATGCAACAGGCGGTGCCATCTTCATTCGGGATGCTGTTCAGTGCCTGGTCTGATGCCCTTTCCCGCGACTGGTGGAGGATATCCAAATGTTTTGAACGCATCAAGGTGACCAATCTGGGGGGGGGCGCCAGTGGTTCAGGGATGAGTATTCCCCGCTATTTCATCATGGAAGTAACGCAAAAACTCAGGCAAATCAGTCAGATGCCGGTTACCAGGAGTGAAAATCTGACCGATACCACGCAAAACCTTGATGCTTTTGTGGAGGTTCATGCCATCCTCAAGGCTCATGCGGTAAACTTAGAGAAAATAGCATCTGATCTGCGTCTGCTGGGTTCTGAAATTACGGGCAGAAAAGAGTTTGAACTGCCCCGCGTGCAAACCGGAAGCAGCATTATGCCCGGGAAGACCAACCCGGTGATCAATGAATTTGTGATCAGCTGTGCCCATAAAATATACAGCAACGATATGCTTATCAGTAATTTATGTGGTCAGGGAAGTTTGGATCTCAATCCTTATATCCCTTTGATCGGGCATGCCATGCTGGAAAGTCTGCATTTGCTTATTCAGTCCAATATTGCGTTCAGGGAAAAGATATTCAAAGAGATGGATGTTTACCCGGAAATTGCCATGGGGAAACTGTTATACAGTCCCTCTTTAACCACCGCGTTGCTGCCGCTTATCGGTTATGGACAGGCCACAGAACTGGCGCTGATCATGAAAAATGAGGGTTTGGATATCTATCAGGCCAACCGTAAAATGGAGGTTATGGATGAAGACCGGTTAAAATCCTTGCTCAAACCTGAGAATCTTTTGAAACTGGGCTATTCTCTTAAAGATCTGCCCGGATAACGTCATAAGATATAAATCAATTTTTCGTTGTACTATTAAATATCAAAACATATGCGTCTATCTAAAAATCATACTGCAGGGGTTATCATTGATGTTCAGGAAAAACTTTTCCCTCACATGCATCACCGTGAATCATTGGAAAAAAACATCAATATCCTCATCGAAGGGTTGAAAATTCTGGAAATACCTTTGTTGGTAACCGAGCAATATACAAAAGGTTTAGGTTTTACAATACCTTCTGTTCAGGAAAGCATTGGCAACCAATCAAAAATAGAGAAAGTGGCTTTCAGTTGCTGCGATTCTCCTGATTTTATGTCACACTTGCAGAACATGGGGAAAACACATGTTGTTGTTGCCGGTATTGAAGCGCATGTATGTGTACTTCAAACGGTTGTTGACTTGCTGGATAACGGATTCAGGGTAGCGGTGGTAACTGATTGCATTTCAAGCAGAAAACAAACGGATCAAGATATCGCTTTGCGAAGGATCGAACAGGAGGGTGCAATGCTTTCCACATACGAATCTGTGTTGTTTGAACTTTGCCGGTATTCCGGAACAGATCAGTTTAAATCAATTTCGAAATTAGTGAAATAGCTGAAATAATAATATCTTGTAGAAAAAGAATTATTTTTTGATCGGATACTGTGTGCATTTGAAAGGGTGAATACGGGTCGGCAGGCATATTATAT
Organism: uncultured Bacteroidales bacterium; assembly: GCA_964390665.1. Taxonomy (GTDB): domain Bacteria; phylum Bacteroidota; class Bacteroidia; order Bacteroidales; family UBA7960; genus SKVR01. The sequence goes on from CAYMLS010000072.1 coordinate 8,112, forward strand.
TAAACAACAGCAAATCATTTGGGTTTACCTTTATATGAATATTTAGCAAAAGCTGCAAAGCTGCTTCAATTATTATGGCAATTACATTCTTTAAAACACCACGTAACAAAAAATATAACTACAAACCTGTTTATTGGGACAAGGCGAAGGAAGAACGCGAAAAGCGTCTTAAGTCGGCACTGGAACAAAAGGAGGAGGGGAAGGATTATGCGGAAGCCCTCCGTGAGCGTATGCAGATGCGTTGGAAACGAACTTCCGGAAGCCGGGCGCGTCGTAATTCCAATTTACGACTGATTGTTGTTCTGGTATTCATTGCATTTGTTTTTTATTATATTTTCCTTCGTTAAAAATTTCGCTTTTTCATGTCTGATATTATCAAACTACTTCCCGATTCGGTTGCCAATCAGATAGCTGCGGGCGAAGTTGTACAAAGACCCGCTTCTGTGGTAAAGGAATTGCTTGAAAATTCCCTGGATGCCGGTGCTACAGATATTAAACTTATTGTGAAAGATGCAGGACGAACCCTGATACAGGTAACTGACAACGGCAAAGGGATGTCGGAAACCGATGCCCGCATGTGTTTTGAAAGACACGCCACCAGCAAGATCAACGATGCCAAAGATCTTTTTGCTCTTCGCACCATGGGATTCAGAGGAGAGGCACTGGCTTCCATTGCCTCGGTGGCACGCGTGGAAATGAAAAGCAGAACAGAAGAGGATGCATTGGGGACAGAAATCATCATCGAAGGATCGAAAGTAGAGTCACAAAAGGCTTGTCAATGCCCCAAAGGAACAACCATTGCCGTTAAAAATCTTTTCTTCAATACACCCGCACGTCGAAACTTCCTGAAGTCAGATCAGGTGGAAAGAAATCATATTTCCACTGAGTTTATCAGGGTGGCCTTGTCGAACCCGGGCGTCTCTTTTACCTGGTATCACAACAATCAGATCGTAACACAAGCAGACACCGGCAACCTCAATCAACGCATTGTCAACCTTTTTGGGAAGCACTTTAAAACCCGGCTCATTCCGGTAGACGAAAATACCGATATTCTGAAGATCAATGGATTTGTAGTGAAACCTGAGTTTGCCAAAAAAAAGAGGGGAGACCAGTATTTCTTTGTTAACAATCGCTTTATCCGTTCACCCTATCTCAACCATGCCGTTGAGTTTGCTTTTTATGAACTGATCCCCAACGATTCGTATCCTTCATTCTTCCTTTTTCTGGATATTGATCCCACACAAATTGATGTAAATGTGCATCCAACCAAAACAGAGATCAAGTTTCAGGATGAAAAAACACTCTACCAACTCATCAAGGCCACTGTGAAGCGCAGTTTAGGGAAATTCAATATTGTACCTTCATTGGATTTTGAAAATGAAACAGGTTTCGAAAATCTCCAGTTTGATAAGAATAAACCTGTGAGTCCCCCGACCATAACCGTTAATCCCAATTATAACCCTTTTGGTGATCAGTCCAAAACATCATACCGGGAAGGGAAAAACCTGGTAAAACGATCGAATCCACAAAAATGGGAAACCCTTTGGCCGGAAAAGAACAATGCTAATAGTGCTGATATTGAAGACCTGCCGGCAGAACACGAAAATTCCAAACAAACAGTGATCAGCCCTGACTGGGATGCAGGTACAGAAAAGAGTTCCGGTAAGAAATTTCTGCATTTGCAGGGAAAATATGTTGTAACATCCATAAAATCAGGCATCATGCTGATTGATCAGCAACTTGCTCACGAAAGGATCTTGTTTGAGAAACATCTGAAAATGATGGGCAGTAAAAAGCCGGGTTCGCAAACATTGTTGTTTCCCGAACAGATCAAACTCAACGAACCTGATACACGCTTGCTGCTTGAGATCAAAGATGACATTAACGCCCTGGGATTTGATATTGGCGAATTTGGCAAGACCGGTTTTATGATCAATGCCATACCGGTTGATTTGCCGGAAAATGAAAACCTGCAGCATATCATTGAGTCTATTCTTGATAACTTTAAGAAAAACAGTGCCGATATTCATCTGGAAACACACGTAAATCTTGCCCGGTCGCTGGCGAAAAGTTTATCGATGAAATACGGGCGAACGATGAGCGAAGAGGAGATGAATGCCTTAAGTGATTCGTTGTTTTCCTGCGAGATGCCCTATACCACACCCTCAGGAAAACCTTGCCTGATTGTTTTGGGTTGGGATGAGCTTGCCAATCGTTTTAAATAAGCTCTTTTATAAAACCCAATTACTACTTTTATGTATGTATGCGTTTGGAAGCAGCGCCCCATATAAAAAAACCATCTGCTCTTTTCTGAGAACAGATGGTTTTTTTTTTGCGGTTCCGGCAAATGCTTAGCACCCCAAAAGATCTAAGATAAGGTGATCATATGGGGTGAATGTCTTCTCCCTGTCGGTTCATCTGAATTTCTTACAATGCACCGCTGATGAGGAATGTTGCAGCAAAGGCAACAATGGCATACAACTCGGGAAATACAGCCAAAATAAGGGTATTTCCAAAAACGTTGTACCCTGAACCGATGGCAGCAATACCATTGGCACAAACCTGCCCCTGACGGATAGCGGACAACAGTCCTACAAATCCCAAAGCCAAACCGGCGCCAAAAATGGCAGCAGACTGTGTCCAGGTGATTTCTGGTACCAAATATTGCGAAAGGATAAAGTATCCCATAAATCCATATAATCCCTGGGTTCCGGGAAGAGCGCTTAAAACCAGGTAGTTACCAAAAGCTTCGTCGTTCTTTTTTAAAGCACCTACCGATGCATTTCCTCCCATGGAAACTCCATATGCACTACCGATACCGGCGAGTCCTATCATTAATCCAATACCAATGTAAGCTAAAATAATTGGGTCCATAACAATTTGATATTTAATTAAAGTGAAACATTAGGTTAATTTTTTAAAAGGATGATATTTTTTTCCTCCACCGGAAAAACCGGCATTTTTATAAAATTCTACAAAGGTCAGGCGCAGGGGATGTACAAAAGAACCCAAACCCGACATAAAAAGGTTGATACTGTGTCCGATGAGCAGGATCACAGTCATGATCAGAACACTCAACACGGGTATATCACCACTCATACTAACAGCAAGGCTGTTGAAAACAAATCCGAGAATTGCACTTGAAATACCCAATGCAAAGAGTCTGATGTATGATAGCAGATCGCCCAGTATACCGGTGATCATGTTGTATGTATCCCATAGTCCCACACCAAAGTTCATCAAAACATTTCGCGTAAGATTGTTGAGCAGCAATATCATGGTTCCGCTTACGCCCAGTAATCCATACCATGCAGGTGTTAATGCTTCAGATGATATCTGTGTAAATTCGCCGGTAGCGTAAAGAATTGCTGAACCCAGCAGTAAAACGATCCAGCCAATGGTTCCCACGGCCAATTTCCATCCGTATTGGCGTGTTTCATTGATCGCTTTCAGAAACATACCAAAAATGATCTGTATGGCTCCGAGGGCCAGTGAGAGGTAAAACAAAACATTGTTGATATCGGTTCCCTGCGCATCCAGACGTGCCGCAATTTCTGAATAAACGGGTAAGGAGGTTTCGTACAGTGGGATTCCAAAGAAAGTACCGCCCACAATACCGAAGAAGATGGTTGAAAGGCCAAGGTAGAAAACCAGACCCATGGCCTGTTTCAGTTCAGCCGGTACCCGTTTTTTCAATACTATGGAAGCGATGGCAAGCAAAATACCGTATCCGGCATCTCCGAGGCAAAAACCAAAAAATATGGTGTAAAATGGGGCAAAGAAGGGGGTAAGGTCGAGTTCTCCGTATTTGGGCAAAGAATAAAGATCGCCCAGCATTTCAAATTTTTTCGAGAATTTTTTATTTTTCAACTCGATGGGAACCTTGTCTTCTTTGGTGGCTCTGCGCTCAGAATAAACAACCGGTTTGGATTCCAGGTATTCTTTTAAAGTATCTTCGCTTTTTACCGGCACCCATCCTTCCAGAAACATTACTTTTTCTTCTGCTTCCGGGCGTGTGTGCATGAGGGTTGTATCAAATTCCACCGACTCGATCATTTGCCTGTGGTAGCGTTGGATGGCATTCATGCTTTCCGATGCATGCTTTACAAAGAGTTTTTGTAAACGATCGATCTCCAGCTCAAGTTCTTCCCTTTCCTGCAGCAAAACAGAAACGGGTTTTTCGGGTACCCGCATTTCTTCGGCATCGGGAATATTGTCGGTAAGATATCCTTTTTCGACCAACACAAAATAAACCTGCCCGGCGTGATGAGAGATAACCTCTATGGGATATTCCTGCAACCATTTTTCGTTGAATTTGCTTACTGCAATGGTTAGAAACTTGATCTTGATCCGGTTTTCCTCCAGTTTTCGTAAGGTTTCCAGCGAAAAATCGCCCCAGGGTTCTGCCAAAGAAATTTCCTTATCTACTGCCGTGAGTTGTTGTTTGTACTGTTCCATGTCATTCATGGCAGTTTTCACAATGTCATATACTTCTGCACCGGAAACAGAACAGGGAGCATCTGATGTTTCTGTTTCGATTTTTTGAAGGAATTTGATGACATTTTCAATATCCTTGATATGCTCGTATTTATCCCTGATCTCAGCAGTATACTCTTTTTCTTTTTCGATGATGTGCACCACACCCTGCCGCCTCAGATCCAGAAGAAATTTCCTGTATTCTTTGTGAAATACCAGGAACGAGTACTTTTTCATGGGTTCTATCATATGTTTTCCTCCGCTTCCTGAATACGTTGTTTTACAATTTTTTGAGCTGCTTTAGAAAGGTTTTCCTCATCTTCCATAAAGCGTTTGATTTTTCTTATAGCATCCTGAAAACCTGGTATCTGTACTTTTTCATACAGGTTTACCTTTTGGGTGGTTTTGCGCCGGGCATGTTCGAGAAGTTGCATTTTTTGGTTGAAAACCTGGCTTTCAATGGCAATTTCTGCCAATTCTTTTGAGATGGCCACGCCATCCAGAAACCAGGTGGGTTTGTTAAAAACACTGAATTCTTTGATGGAAAATACCACTCCATCAAGTACCGGAGTTTTCACGCCGGCAATTTTTTTTACAGAAACGTTCACCTCTTCGATGTCTACCAGGTCATTATCAAATTCGGCCCATAATTCCATAGCGTCTTTATAGGCCTTTTGCTTTTCACGGATAAGTTTTTCCAGTCTTTCTGATTCGGTTTTTGCTTTTTTCACTTCAACCCTCAGTGCCGCTTCCTTATTCTTGAGGGTAGGCAATGCTTTCTGCCTTACCTTGAGTTGCTTTTCAAGTTGCTGCAGCGAGGTTTTGTTATATTGAAACTTTATAGCCATATTTGCTCACTTGTTTTCGTAAAAAAAGAAAAGTGTTAAGAATTGTTTTTCCAGTATTTTTCAACAAATTCTTTTTTCAAACCTACTTCAACAGGGGTGAAATATTTGCCAAACAATTCATATGCTGTATCAAGCATTTTATCTACTTCAATATTTACATCAATCGCAAGAAGTTTTTCTGAATACGCTTTGGCAAATTCAAGTGTACGTTCGTCGTAGTCGGTAAGGTCGAAACCGTTTTCCAATTTGGTTTTTGCGTTGGCAGCATCAGCGTACAGTCTTACTGCCGAGTTCATTACCTGCGGATGGTCTTCGCGGGTCTTTTTTCCGATTACCAGCTGTTTCAATCGTGAAAGCGATCTGAAGGGGTCAACGATCACCTTGCCAATATCAGAATCTTTTCTCAGGAACAACTGACCTTCTGTGATATAACCTGTATTATCGGGGATCGCATGGGTGATATCACCACCAGAGAGCGTAGTTACGGCAATGATGGTAATAGAACCCCCATCGGGAAACTGTACCGCTTTTTCATAAAGACGTGCCAGGTCGGAATAAAGCGATCCGGGCATACTGTCTTTGGATGGGATCTGGTCCATACGGTTGGATACGATAGACAATGCATCGGCGTAAAGGGTAAGATCTGTGAGCAGCACCAGCACTTTTTGTCCTTGCTGCGCATAATATTCAGCAGCAGCAAGTGCCATATCAGGTACCAGCAGACGCTCTACGGGCGGGTTTTCAGTAGTATTGATAAAACCCACAATGCGGTCGAGTGCACCTGCATCGTCAAAAACCCTTTTGAAATAGAGGTAATCGTCGTTGGTAAGACCTATTCCCCCCAGGATGATCTTGTCCGCTTCAGCTCTCAGTGCCACCATCGCCATTACCTGGTTAAAAGGTTGGTCGGGGTCGGCAAAGAAAGGTATCTTTTGCCCGGTTACCAGGGCATTGTTGAGGTCGATACCGGCTATACCCGTAGCGATAAATTCGGAGGGTTGCTGGCGTCTTACAGGGTTTACACTGGGTCCACCGATTTCAATTTCCTCACCCATAAGTTCACCACCGTCAATGGGTTCGCCATAGGCGCTGAAAAAGCGTCCGGCCAGTCCCTCACCAATTTTCAGGGTAGGGGCTTTACCGGTAAAAATTACTTCGGCATCGTTGGCAATTCCTTCGGTACCAGCGAAAACCTGTAGCGTAACAATGTCACCCATAATTTTCACTACCTGTGCAAGGCGGCCGTCAACAATTGCAAGTTCTTCATTGCCAATGCCTGATGCTTTTAAAGAAACTGTTGCTTTGGTAAGCTGAAACAGTTTGGTATATATCCGCTGAAATGCTTTTGTGTCTTTTTCCATTAGGCAACTTTCCTTTCTTTGATGATTTTTTCAATTTCTTTTTCGTTGTTTTTGAAATCTTCGCTTTCAAACTCCGAATAGTTCATTTGCTTGAACTGGTTGATGATTTTTTTGAAATATGGGTTTACATTTTCAAAACTTTCAAATTTGAAATCGGATTCGAGCACAAGTATAACTTTTTCGAGCATATAACGCTGACGCTCAAAACTGGTGCGGCTGTCGATCTTGTCAAATGCATCCTGCTGCGATATAACAAAGTCGATCACTTCACCTTTCCAGTATGTGACGTGGTAGTCCAACGGAACTCCGTCATCACCCAAAATGTTGATCTGGTCATAAGCTTCTTTACTTCTGAGCAGGGCATCTTTGAGCGCATGGACGTTTTTAGTCCAGTTTTCACCGTTATTTTCGTTTAAGTATTCCACAATTTCAGGGTATTCGAGGTATTTGGAGTAACTCTCGATAGGGTCGATGGCAGGATATCTTTTACTGTCGGCACGCTGTTGAGAGAGGGCGTAAAAACATCTTGCTGCTTTTTTGGTCGATTCTGTAACAGGTTCCTTAAGGTTACCCCCTGCCGGAGATACAGTACCGATGAAGGTGATCGAACCGGTTTCGTCATTGTTCAGATAAACGTATCCTGCCCTGGAGTAAAAGTTGGAGATGATGGCAGGAAGGTCCATGGGGAAACCGTCGGGTCCGGGGAGTTCTTCCATCCTGTTAGACATTTCGCGCAGTGCCTGTGCCCATCGGCTGGTAGAGTCGGCAAGCAACAGAACTTTCAATCCCATGGTGCGGTAATACTCAGAAATTGTCATGGCGGTATAAACAGAGGCTTCCCTTGCGGCAACCGGCATGTTGGATGTATTCGCGATAATGGTGGTTCTTTCCATGAGTTTTCTGCCGGTACGGGGGTCTTCCAGTTCGGGGAACTCAGTAAAGATCTCCACCACCTCATTGGCACGTTCACCGCAGGCAGCGATCACAACCAGATCGGCTTCCGCCTGTTTGGATAAAGCATGCTGCAGCACCGTTTTTCCACTACCAAACGGTCCTGGGATAAAACCTGTACCTCCTTCTGCAATGGGGTTGAGCGTGTCAAAAACCCTTACCCCTGTTTCGAGCACCTTAAAAGGGCGGGGTTTTTCGCGGTAAGCTTTGATGGGTACTTTTACAGGCCATTTTTGTACCATGGTTACTTCGTGCTCTTTTCCGTCTTTATCGGTAAGCACGGCAATGGTATCGTGTATGGTAAAGGTACCCTCTTCATTTACACTTTTCACGGTATAGTTCCCTTCAAACTTAAAAGGCACCATGATTTTATGTCCAATCCAGTTTTCTTTCACTTCCGCCAGCCAGTCGCCGGCTTTTACTATATCACCCGCCTTGGCAAGGGGTTTAAACTCGTATTGAGTATCTTTATCAAGTGGTTCGGTATATTCCCCTCTTTTCAGGAATACACCCTCCATTTTATCGAGGTCGTTTTGCAGTCCGTCAAAGTTTTTTGACAACAATCCCGGTCCTAAAGATACCTCGAGCATGTGCCCGGCAAATTCTACTTCAGACCCAATTTTCAGTCCCCTTGTACTTTCAAACACCTGCGTGTAAATTTTTTCGCCCATGATCTTGATCACCTCCGCCATCAGCCGGGTGTCTTCGTGTTTTATAAAACATATTTCATTTTGGGCAACACGCTCCTTTGTTTCAACAATTACAAGGTTGGCAATAATTCCGGTTACCTTACCTATTGTACTCATATATTTCTATTTTTCAGTAAATGTTTCGGGTAATTTATAACTTGATTTTAATTCGTTCAGCAGTTCGTTAAACATTTTGGTACCATGCTCTGCATCAATGGAAAGCCATCTTTCAACCATGCCGAGTTTGATCATAAAACCCATTACTTTATCGGCGGTAAAATATTCAAAGAACGTATGCTCATCCAAAAAAGACCAGCGCATACGGTCAACACTCTTTTCTCTTTCCTGGGTATTTTCTACTTTGGTAATGTTGATCAGCTCATCCATATAATCGATTTCGGCAGTTAATCCAAAATCTCTGGCATGGCTTCTTTTGATGGTTTCCGAAATATCGTCAAATCCAATGATCTGGTTTTCGTAGGGTATGTCGTATTTGCGACAAATCATTGCCGTGAGGATATTATTGAGGTCGCGGTTAAACCTGAACCAGTTTCTCAAAAATTCATTTTCGGATGAAAGGATGTATTCGTAGAACAGAATAGTGAGTTGGTTTTCAGAACTTGTTTTTGGGAAAATGGGTTCGTTGTTTTTGTGTGCCTCTATAAACCGGTTCATGTAATCCGGGAGTTCGCCGGTTGATTCCCTGATGTTTTCTTCAAATATCTCTTTGGAATAATTTCCTTTAGGATCCCATGTTGCATCCTCCTTTTTCTTCAATAAATTTAAAAGGTTGGTATGATCATGTGGCAGAAAGAGTTTTTGAGTCCATAAAAAATCCTCGGGGTGCAGTTCCTCTGCCAGCTCTTGTTTAAATTCAAGTTGCCCCATCGACAATTTGTGGGTGTCGAGGGCAATGTCCTGTAAACCTGCTATAAGGCAATAATAATTTCGCTTCACCTGAATTTTTTTGTTTTTGAATGAATGAATGTGCTGTATAGAACAATGAATGATCATGGGTGCAGCGGTTCGACATCAGACGGGGATGTCGGAAACCCGGCATACAACCAGCAATGCCTGATCATTCTTTGTTTTCGCCGTACAGCATTTCAATAAGTTTCGGACGCATGTAAGACCTGAAGAAATTATCAAAATCTTCATCGGAAAAGCTGATGAAATATCCTCCGTCTTTGGGGCCGATCTTAAATCCACCTTTTATCTTATCAGAGAAAGATAACTCCACGCCTTTGCTGAGATTGTCCTTTGCTTTTTGTTTGAAATACTTTTCCAGTTCCTGTTTTTTCTCCTCAGGAAGCAGCACCTGCAATGCAACAGGATCATTGCTTTCGGGGTTCCAGTTTTTGACCATGGTAAGCACTACGTCCATTGTAAACTCCTGGTTTTGAAACGCGCCTTTTACATCGGGTTCGATGGCTTTTGCTTCAATAAGTTTTACAATGCGTTGCTGGGTGTCTGCAATAAGTTGCCTGGCAGAAAGTTGCAATTCATTGAGAGAATTCTCTCTGAGCTCTTCAGCGTTTTTCTGAGCATCTTTTTTGATTTGATCAGCTTCTTTTTCCGCATTGTCAACCAAAGACTTAGCCTGTTCACGGGCATCAGATAAAATTTGATCTGCTTCTTCTTTGGCCTTGTTTATACCTTCCTGGTAGATCTTGTCTGTTAATTCCTGAAGTTTCGTTTGCATAATGAAAGAAGGTTTGTTAAGATATTTTTGATGTGAATGTTATGATATATTTTACCTGTTTAGAAAAAAATGATTGATCATTTTTTTGCATTCGTTTTTATCTCGTATAAAGAGCGTGATAAATCCTCCCGCTTTGGAAAGATATTCAAAACCAAGGATTACTCTGCTGTAAATCAGTTAATAAAAGCATCAGATGTCATTCGGTTTTTATCAGGAAATAAAAAAATATGAACCTGATAAAAACAGGCTTTCAGCGCTTTTCCAATATTTTTTACGAAAGTATAAAAAAAAATATCATTGGAAAATAATTTGTTTTATTTAATGATCTGTTGTTTTATTCTCCTCCTCCTGATAAAACCCGGTCTAACTGATGTTTCTGTCTGTTTTGTTTTTTGGGTTACTGTCCCTTATTGCTCTGATTTTTTTATTTTTTGGTTTGAAGAGATCAGCGATCGTCTAAAAAAATTATCATGTAAAAGAACGGGGCAGCAATCTGTTATTTTTTAAAGAACTGCAAAAGTATAAAAAAATGTGGATGTTATTCTATTCACAACTCTAAAAATTTAATAATCCTGATCGGTTGGTTTTGATTTTGTATAAGAGACTTTACCCGTTATTGATGTATTCAGTGCTTGCAAGAAAATGTCAATTGCGTGTTGAACCTGCCTTTAAAAGTGTTGATCCGATAAATTCAACATAACGCATTTCCGAAAAGTAAACTGTTGTTTTTCAGTTATCTACTGCTTTGAAACTGACACTTTCTTTAGTAAGTACAAATAAAAGCATAGGTTTTTTTCTTGCTGATACTAAATATCATGTTTTTGTTGATAATTCCATCTGGTTATAATTTGATTAAATAGGTTCTCGTTTTTTCCGACGAGAGAGCTCG
>CAYMLS010000073.1:0-19024 GCA_964390665.1 uncultured Bacteroidales bacterium
CGCATAAGCGGGACAGGCTATCTGACCTATTTAATAAAAATTATACACAGATGAATAAAACTATAACCAGATAGAACTCATCTTCCAGGTTTGGGTCTGCAAAAAAATATTTTCGCACTTCGTTGATCTTTTTTGTTCCATTAGATTGAAATCACTAATTTTGACCCCACAAAACAAAAGGCAATTTGCCCCGGCAATGATCAGTATTCCTGGTTTTCGCCATCAACGCCCCGGTCATCTGAAAGGCAAACACTAATTTCTTTTATCAGAAACTGTCAATTTCTGATGTTCAAAGCACGAAACGTTCTTTCAAAAACAGATTTATCAGTCCAGAAAAATATCAAAACACAAAATCCTTAAATCTGATTCAATGAATATTTATTTGATAGTGGTGATAGCCTATTTTGGTTTTATCACCCTGATATCGCTGCTCACCAAAAAAGTTGCCAGCCGCTCGGCAGCGGATTACCTGATAGCGGGAAGAAACCTCGGTATAGTTTCCTGTGCGGTGGTAGTGGCCTCCGAATGGTTGGGTGGTATGAGTACCATCGGAGTTAGCGAACGGGCATTTGTTTCCGGCACCATGCAACCCATCCTGTATAATATTTCCACTGCCATAGGTATGATCATCATTGGTTTTACTGTAGCCCGCCATTACCGCAAAAACAATGTACATACAGTAAGCGAAATGCTTGAAAACCTTTTTGGAAGGAAAGCGCGCGCCATATCAGCCATTGCTTTTCTGATGGCTTACGTGGTGCTTGCCTTTGTACAGTTGCAAACCGCCTCCAGTGTTATTTCCGCCATGTTTGGTTTACCCTGGTTTTACGCTGTATTGCTCTCATCGCTGATCATCACCATATACACTTATATCGGAGGGATGCATGCCCTGGCGATCACGGGAATCCTTCATGTGGTCACCATGTTTCTCGGCATTGGTATAGCCACGTGGATAGGCCTTGAGGATGTGGGAGGGTTTGCTGCGCTGAAAACGAGCATGATATCCCAGGGATCACCCGAAAACCTTTATAATCCCTTTAGTGGTGGACTGAGCTATGCGTGGAGTTTGATCTTAGGTGGTGTACTGGGCGGAATGGCAGGTCAGGCAAGCATACAACCTATTTTTGCCGCACGCAGCGCTTCAGTTGCCAAAAAGGCAGCCATCTTATCTTCCCTCATCATTGCACCTTTTGGGATCATGGTAGCCATATTGGGGCTGGTGGCCAAAACCGGCAACTATTTCAATATCGTCAACGAAACCAGCCCGTTGTGGAACCCTGCCCTGGGAATCATCAACCCTAAAATGGTGTTGCCCACACTGATGGTAACCCCTGAATTTATTCATCCTGTGCTGGGTGGTATTGCATTGGCCGGTATTCTGGCAGCAATCCTTTCTACCGTAGGACCGGTAAACTTTGCCGTGGTCACCATCGCCACCAAAGATATCTACCACGGCATCATCAACAAAGCCGCTTTAGACAAAAAACTTATCTCCACCGCAAGAAAACTGGTCATCCTGGTAAATGTCATCACCATACCCCTTGCCTTTTACAGCACAGGTACAATATTGAGCATGGCATATATTTCTTATGGCATACGCGCAATCGGTGCCATTGTCATCGTTTTGGGAATTTACCAAAAAGGATGGATCAGCACCGATGGAGTGCGGTGGGCCTTTATGGGAGGCAGTATCACTGTATTCATCAATATTCTGGCAGGTTTGATGGAATGGTGGCAATTTGAAGATACCTACATGGCGATCGGCTCCGCTATTGTATTTATTATTCTGGGAAATTATTATTCAAAAAGAAAACAACAAAAAACCAAACAATGACAGAACAAACACCCCTGGAAGGTTTGAAAGTATTGGAATTGGCCAGCGTTTTGGCCGGCCCAAGCGTGGGCATGTTCTTTGCCGAACTGGGCGCTACTGTGTTGAAGGTGGAAAACGTGACCACCAGCGGCGATGTTACACGCAAATGGAAACTTGCCGGGGAACCCGAAGATACTGATATATCGGGTTACTTTTCCTGTGTAAACTGGGGAAAACAATCCTTTGCTGTAGATCTGTGTCAGCAGGAAGGGTTGAAGATCATTTACGAACTCGCCCGGCAATGCGATATCGTATTGGTGAGTTATAAACCCGGCGATGCAGAAAAATTAAACGTTGATTATACGACCCTGAAAGAATACAACCCCGATCTTATTTACGCCCATATTACAGGATATGGAACGGAAAATTCCAGAGCAGGTTTTGACGCTATTATTCAGGCGGAAGCCGGGTTTACTTATATGAACGGACAACCGGATGGACCACCCACCAAAATGCCCGTCGCCCTGATGGATGTTCTGGCAGCCCACCAACTAAAAGAAGCCATTTTGCTGGCACTTCTTTACAGGGAAAGAACAGGCAAAGGGCAATATATTGAAGCATCGTTGTTCAAAGCGGGCGTGGCATCGCTCGCCAATCAGGCGAGCAATTGGCTGGTGGGAAGATCCATTCCACAACGAATGGGATCAGACCACCCGAACATTGTCCCCTATGGTACCATTTTCAAAACCGCAGACAACAAAGAGATTGTTCTGGCTGCCGGAACAGACAAACAATTTGCACAGCTCATGACAGTTTTGGGAAAACCGGAACTGGCCAATGATCCCAGGTTTGAAAAAAATCATGGAAGGGTTCAAAACAAAAAAGAGATCAACAGCATCATTCAGAACCTCATTCTGCAATACACCAGAGAGGAAATATTAGAAATGCTTGCAAAAAAGAAAATCCCTGCCGGTGGTGTTTTTAACATGAAAGAGGTTTTCAGTGTGAAAGAGGCGCAACCCATGCTTTTAAAAGCCCAAACGGACGATCTTGAAATACAGGGTGTAAGATCGGTGGCATTTACCACTGAGATCTACAAAGAAAACGGCACCTTATATCCTCCACCGGCTTATGGAGAGCATACCCGCAGGATATTATCTGATATATTATCATACAACGAACAGGAAATAGACATTCTGTTAAAGAAAGGAGTTGTTTATGCACGAAACAAATAAAGGGGAACGGGTGCTCACAGATGCATCACGACTGATCACAGAATCTCTGGCACGTGCCGGGGCCGACGCTTTTATCGGATACCCGATCACCCCTGCCAACCTGCTGTACAAATATGCCTCAGAAAGAATGCCCATGATGCTGGCTGCACCCGATGAAATTACTACTCTGCAATGGATGACGGGGCTGGCGGCTACGGGCAAACTACCGGTTACAGCAACTTCATTCCCGGGTTATGCGCTGATGATCGAATCTATCAACATGGCATTTATGATGGAACTGCCTATGGTTATTGTACTGGTTCAACGGCTGGGTCCGGCAACAGGAACCGCTACCTGCGGTGCGCAGGGCGACCTGAGTTTACTGAAAGGGCAGATATCGGGCGGGCATCCGGTTCCGGTACTGGCAACCTGCTCTTTTAAGGATTGCTGGGAGTTGCCCGCAAAAGCCATTAAAACAGCCATTGATCTCAGAACACCCGTTGTATTGCTCACATCCAAAGAAGAAGTAATGACAACCAAAAGTTTTGACCTGAACACCCTGGAACCCATAGAAAAAGTAAACAGAAAGTATTATGACGCAAAGGACGGGGAAAAATACAAACCCTACAGATCAACAGGGTTGGTTCCTGATTTTTTGCCCGTAACACAACACGACCACCAGGTAAGATTTACCGCTTCCACCCACGATCAGCAAGGTTTGCTTCAGCATTCCTCTGCAGAGGCACTAAGCAATACGCTCCGCTTAGAAAACAAGGCAAGGGAATCTTTGGATCATTATACTTTTTATGAATACCACAAGGAAAAAAATGCCCGCAATCTCGTTGTATCCTGGGGCATTACGGCTCCTTCAGCGAGGGTGGCAGTTGCTGAGCTCAATGATTCAGGCGAGAAAACTTCGCTTTTCATTCCCAAAACCCTATTACCCACTCCCCGGATCTATCTTGATATAATAAATCAATACGACCGGGTAGTAATAGCAGAAGAGAATGTCAACAATCAGATGGGTGAAATATTTTGGGGAATGCAAAAACCATCTCATTGCAGGTTTACCGGTTCTCTCGGTAAAATGATCACACCCGGACAAATCAAAGAGGAGGTAAAATCATGAGCAACATGTTTTTAAATACGGACAGTTTGCCTTTTTGCAAAGGCTGCGGACACGATCTTATTGCACGCCATACCACCAGGGCTTTGGAAAAACTAAATTACGATCCTCTGCAGGTGATCCTTGTTTCTGATATTGGATGCCATGGCATTATCGACAGATCTATGAACACCCATACGGTGCATGGTCTGCACGGGCGTTCGGCGGCATTGGCATCAGGTATTGTGCTGGGCAATGAAAACCCCGACAACAAAGTGATCGTTTTCATGGGTGATGGGGGCGCAACCATTGGTTTGCAACACATCATGGAAGCCGCCCGTTTAAACCTGAACATGACTGTGGTAATTCATAACAATTACCTCTATGGGATGACTGGCGGACAAACAAGCGGTCTTACCCCCATTGGTTTTAAAACCACCACATCATCTGAAGGAAATCCTTTTAACAGCTATGATCTTTGTAAACTTGCAAATGCAGCAGGAGCAGCATTAACATCACGCATTACAGGTATTGGGGATATAAGCGATAAGCTGGCGCTGGCTTTCTCTGTAAAAGGTTTTTCACTGGTAGAAGTGCTGGAGATATGCCCCAGCTATGGAGTAAAACTGAATCCCAAACGAAAATTACAGGAGGTCATTGAATCGTCGGGCAAAAAACCCGGAGAATGGAGTAACCACAGAGAACAATTTGTTCCTCACCAAACACATAAAACAGACGATCTGTTAAAAGACCTTCCTGGCATAAAAAAATGTTTCAACGCTTACCTGAAAAAGCCCTTATCCATTGTCATGAGTGGATCAGCAGGAGAAGGGGTTCAACTGGCAGCACTGTTGTTAAGCAAATCAAGCATGCTATCAGGTCTGCACGTTACCCAAAAAGGGAGCTACCCGGTGACCGTAGGGGTGGGTTTTTCCACCTCCGAGATCAACCTTTCTCAAAATTACATCAGGTTTCATGGAATAGAGGTACCAGATGTAGCGATCATCACCTCAAAAGATGGACTGGAGCATAACCGGAAAAAGATTGAATCGATGAAATCTGAATGTAAACTATTCATTGACAGCAGTCTGGAAGTTCCTGAGACAAAAGCAAAAGTCATCCGCTACGATTTCAGAGGTTTGGGCGCAAGAAATGCTGCCATTTTCGCGGTACTTTACTTCGCTTTAAAAACGTGCATCATACCCACAGAATCTGTTTTTTCAAGTATTGAGAAACTGGGTAAATCAGACAAACTTCCCCTGAGCAAATTCAAAGAGGCATTGGCAAGGGAATAAACCTTTCTGACCCGATGCCGATCCGGTCGACCCTATTTTACCAAAAAGATTTTTATTAAGCTGTCCCGGATCAGGATGCATCCGGAATGATAAATTCGCGCTGCTCACCGGGGTTCACCTCAACAATCCTGCAATTGCTCAGGTAATTACCTGTAAGCGGTTTCGACAATTGATCGACATGTTCAATCCATATCCTGGCATCAGCTTTGGTCTGTGTGGGGTTTTTGATGTTCAAAACCATTTCTCCCATTTCATTTTTACCACCCTTTACTTCCAGCTGATCGAAGCACATAAAAAGATCTAACCCTGGCACAACATATATACCAGGCACCTGGATATAGGTAAGCATCAGCGAGATCTCTGCCCATGTGGAGCCCTTCATGGTTTCACCAATACCCTCCAGCCAATCGGTTGTGTTGATCCGCTCACTCATCCAACCTTCCTTCAACCCCGGAACGAGACGACTTTTAACAGACAAATACTGCGGTATTGCCTGCGCAATGATCTGAAGCAGGTCAAGATAAAATCGTTTTTTTGTATACCTGAACAGGCGCAGGAGGGCAAACCCGGAATGGGTGCAAATGCCAGGAGCCGCATGTTTGTTTTGTGTATTGGCAAAAACCGTCCCCCTGGTTTTCATTCCCATTTTGCCATGTGTAGAGCTTTCAGGAAACACGTAATCATAATCCATTACCCAGGTGGCAAATTGATTTGCCGCCTGCTCTGCAGCAGTTAACCAGTTGTTGTCACCGGTGTTTTCAAACAAACTGCAGTAAGATTCTATGAGGGCATACGCCGACTCACTATCCGGATTTTGGAGTGCATCTCCCATCCCACCGCAAGTAATGCCCCGGAGGGTGAAATTTTCATGGAAATATTTACCCGATTCTACTGCGATCCTTAAAAACACCCTGTCGTGGAAATATTGGTAAGCAAGACACAATGCTGCCGGAGCAATGGCAGCGCTGGAGGATCCTCCAACAATGATCTCACCGGAACGATTATCGATAAATTGTCCAAACTGGGCGTTTTCATCCCACAATTTCACAAAGGCATTTGCCACCCTTTGTAATTTCTCATCCCATTCATTGGGTATATTGATCCCTTTCTTTTTCATCAAAAAAAACTGCTGCAAAATAAAATACAGTCCGTCAGCACTTTTTCTGGTAAGATGCCAGTTTTGGGTATGAAATTTTCTTATGTCTCCACCATACCATTTCGTGCCCTTTTCCCCACTATCCCAAAACAACCCGGAGGGTGCTATCCCACCATCGAAAAGCCATTGAAAATTCCGAAGTACACGATCTACAGTTTCCTGGCTGCCTTCCATCAGCAGCGGGTAAGTCGCGATCATTCCACCTGTCCAACCGATCTGCCAGTCCTGCAAAAACATCTCCCGCATGCCCACCGAATAATATCCATGCTCATCTACCCAGTTGTCACGGTTATACTTCTCTTCCTGTATGGCAAATGCCGAAGAGAAAGGCAGCGACAGATCAGGATCATAAGGGTGGTCATCCTCAAACTTCACATTTGCCCAGTGTGCAAAGAGGTCATTTACATGTTCGCATGGAAAAAAATTGGTTGTCACTTCCAGAGCAATTTCGTCGCCAACATTCCAGTTGTGGGGAATATCATGGGAAGGATACTGATGATCCGTGATTTTGTATTGATACAATTCTCTCACCAATGGCGAAGCCAAACCGAAAACAGCCCTGTCTCTGTTGCGATTTTCCTTCACATAAAACCCCAGATCACCCAGTTTATTCTTTTGAGCGGAAAACATGGCAAAGCCGGTTTGCGAACCAGGAGCAAAAAACCCGGCAGAAGGAACCGTCATAGATCCCGATCGGTCGTAAAGAACAGAGGGTCCATCATTTACATTCAGGCGGGGAACATCCGAGATGATCATTTCTTTATCTGGTCCAATATCCCGGGGATCATATAACTTGGGGGAATAGGGAATCCTTCTTGATTCAAAACGGTTTCCATTATAAGCAGCAGCCGGAAGCAATACATAGTTTTGTGTATTCCAATTGCCAAAAGAAAACTCAAGTGCAACATTACATGCCTGAACATTTCCCCGCAAAAGTTTAATCCGGACAACCAAATCCCAGGCACCATTTCTTTTACGATTGGCATTCACATCCGGAAGGATTTCCCATTCACCTCCGCCAAATTGTATTATCCATGGTTCGGTATTCTTAACTTCAAACGCCACGGTTTGCTGAACACTGTTATAATATTCGTGCCTGAACTGTTTAAATCTGATTTTCAGACGACAATGATTTTGACTGAGTTGATCGAAAAACATACCTTAAGGGTTGTGAATTATACACCATTGCACCTGCATCATTTGCCGAAACACGCCATCATACAGGTTTTATGTCGTTTTTAAAACAATGTGTCCACTCTAAAAACTATATTGATATTGTCCACAAATTACACAAATTGACACTAACTATCATGCCTGATATTCAGATAAATAAAAATAGGGTAATTGCACGAATTTCCCAGAAAACGAGTTTTTCGGAGTGGACTCAACAGTTGGTTCAAACAGTTTCCGGGACAAGAATTACGGCAAAATTTCAGCAGGAAATTCGCGGATAGGTCTTACATCAAGACTTTTCACGAATAATTCTGCCCCTTCCGATTGGATTTGAATTTTCCCGGAAGAGAGGGGACTGGTCGTACCATTTGTGTAAGTCGAAATATTTTCGTTTACCATGACAGTTTCGCCGTTGACCACGTGTATTGCTTTATCGCCCAGGCAGTAAAGATCAACGGTGTTCCACTGACCCAGCGGTTTTTCCATATCTTTATTCTTTCTGATCAGTCGTCCCTGCGCATGTTCTCCAAAAGCGATCATATCTGCCTGAGGATTGAACACAAATTGCCCGGTTTCATCAATTTTTTCAGCACTAATCTCGCAGGCGGTATTGGCCATCAGATAGGTATCCCCAAGATTCTGATGCATAAGTTGTAATTCCACATTGGGCATCCAGGTGCCGAAAGCTACTCCAAAATCGCCAAAACTATGATAAAGAAAACCACTGTTTCTTCTTGAATAGACGGTTTCTCCCCACTTATAAACCAGTCGGGCGTGATAATTTTCAAACTCCTGCTGTGTTGCCAGTGATCCGTTTATCTCTCCCGATATCCTGATCACATTTTGTCCATCTTCCTCCACAACGGAAAACACCTTTTCCATGGTGGCATTTTGCGCCAGACTGTCGAACTCTTCACCAAGCGAACTTCCGAGGAACATATCCCAGTTTTCAAGGTTTTCGCCATTAAAAAGCACTTGCCAGTTTCCTTCCTGCCTGCATGAGGTGTGAAGTGTTATCATACCTATGATAACAGTTACCAAAAAAACATTCTTTTTCATATGCATTGTATTTAAAATTAATTCTGCTTTTTATCACTATCCGGAAAATCCGGAAATCTCAACCTGTTTTATTTCCCTGGGCAGATCCAAAACCAAACGAAAGTTATCCAATGATAACCGGACCGTATATGCTCCTTAAAAAGTTCATGAATTCCATCTAAATCTATGAGACCCATTCTGGTCATCAATCACTAATCAATAAAACAAATCTGCATACCAGAAAATATCAAAACCCCGCAATGATACGTGGGAAAATCAATCAAACTTATATTTTCTCTATTACTGCAGCAAAACCACCTCTTTCAAGCATTTTTATCTGGGGTTTCGTATTGCGTGTAATGGTAATTTCCTCTCTGGAATACTCCTCAGACGTTTCACCATCACCAATAACCGTAAAATCATAACTACCAGAACTGAGGAAATCAAGATTCAGATCGAGAACAACCGGTTCGTTTTGTCCATTGATGCCACTGACATACCATTTGTCATCATGTTTCCGGGCCATCACCACCATTTCACCCGGGTATCCTTCCACAAATCTGGTATCATCCCACACCACGGGAATATTCTTAAGGTATTCTATAACAAAATCGGGTTGAGACATATAGGATTGATCGCTATCTGCAAAATGTTGTATTCCCGATTCAAAAACCACTGCCAGGGCAAGTTCATGGGCATGGGTAGTGATTTTAGGAAAGAAGGACTCGGAAAAAGTTACAGGTGTATAGTCCATAGATCCAATAACATTGCGGGTAAAAGGCAAAATGGTGTTATGCCATGGTGCGGAAACCGGATAATCGGAGGAGAACCGGTATGCTTCCGCCCCTTTCACCGATTCCATGGTCATCAAATTGGGGTAGGTCCGTTCCCAACCCCGGGGAATGGTAGAACCATGAAAATTAACGAGCAGTTCAAAATCAGCAGCATCCTTTAAAATATCATGATATTGCTGCATAATACAGGCTTTATCGCTCTGAAAAAAATCGACCTTAATACCTTTTACGCCCCATTGTTGCAGTTTGGCAAATTCTTCGCGCCTAACATCTTTGAGGTGCATCAAATCGCGGGGTTGTTCTGTTATCTCGTTGTGCGGGCCACCCGAATTATACCAAACCAGCAGCCCTACGTCTTTGGTTTGTGCATATTCTGACAGTCTTTCCAGGTTGCCCCAACGCATTTCATTCCAATTGGCATCCACAAGAAAATACTCCCACCCCATTTCGGCAGTAAAATCGATAAACTCTTGTAAACGTGCAAAATTTCTGGGACTTTCGCTTTCAGACCACCAGCTCCAGGCTGCTCTGCCAGGTTCGATCCAGGAAGTATCCGACAAAACATTTCCCTCACTCACATGAAATACCATGTTGGATTCCGCGATCACACCGGGATGGTCGCCAGTAATGATTACCCTCCAGGGAGTGTAAAAAGGCAATGTGAAAGAAGCCTCGGAAGCACAAACCCCCATTGCCTCTTCCTCTTTGGGAAGAATTAAAGTATATAGTCCGTTTTCGGGTTGTCCATCCACCATCATACCCAAATACCCTTCAGGCATATTGGCACCGGTAATCAATGTCCAGTCATTTCCGGTATGAAACAACATGGGGAATGCCCATCCGTTTTTATTCGACGGAGATTCGGTGCCCACAGGTATTTTGTTTTGATAGTACGTTTCGTATGCAGGTGCCCATGGAGATATGGTGTCATAAGGGTGCATCCAGGCAGATCCGTTGGAAGGGATCTTAAAACCTGTAAGCTCTTCCTTTATCTGATAGGTAAGTCCGGCGGGTTCATTAAATTCGTATTGAAAAGCCAAACCCGAATCAAACAAACGGAAACTAACGATGAATTCCTGTTCCTGCCCGTTGACAAATGTGAGTTGCTTTTCATTCCAGGAAATCTGATTCTCGAGGCGTTTACCTGTAAACATGGTATAATTATCCTTTCGGTTGATGTATTCATCATGGGAAACCAATGCTAAATTTTCTCCAAAAGAAGCCTCATTAAACTCCATACCGAGGGGTGATTCCTCAATGACATTTCGTTCGTTATTTTTCAGTTGATAACGCAACGCATTAGATTCTGTTAACCAGACAGTTAAATTCAATTGCCCGGACGGGGAAGAAAGTTCCCATTGATCTGAAGTTTTTTCGGAGCAAGAAGAGAAAAGAAGAAAAATGCCCACCATTAATGCAAAAAGAATAGATCGCCTCATTATGTTTTCACTTTTTTTTCAATTACAAAATACCGTTGCAAATATATTACTTTTCGTGTTTTATTTTGCATTGGAATTGAAATAAAACAAGAAAAGAGTAAAGAAAAAATTACAGTTGTGTTAACAACTATTTGTCCGGCAAATATTTTTAACAAAAAATAGAAGCATATTTCATAAATATTCTAAATTACACCCTAATTAACACTCTCAGGCACGATTTATCTTTTCAGCAACCCATAAAAAATAATGAAGAATCCCGCGAAATTAAAAGAAAAATCAAAAGCATATTATCTTGAATATCATTTTTTTATGAAACTTTTATCCCTTTTTTGTTCCTACTGTTTTGTAAATTCACTTCATTCTTCACACACATTTGCGCAAAACACATATGTCTTGATCAATGAATACTTTATGTAATTAATTTAACATATACTCATCTTGAATGATAAATATTTCATTTACAAAGAATCTGGGTAATTCGCGAAAAAGGAACATTTTTACCTGATTATCAAACAAATAAAAAAACCAAACCAAAAAAACATGAAAAGACGGAAAAAAGATAAAAGGCAGACACAGGCAAAAAGCTCTTTCAATACAATATTTATCGTTACTTTCGTAAAGCGTAATATAATTAACTTATAGCAGAGCATGCTGTAAAGAAAAAATGGAACAAACGGTTACCGGGTTTCCAGATACTAGCGCGTGAATAATGGATGAATATTTAACTACTTATTCTGTAAAGACAGGAAAAAGTACATATAAGAAATCATATGAAGTTAGATATTTTTCTCAATAAAAGGTATTTTATGCCTGCATTTATAAAAACGATTTGACAGGACAATGATTGACGACTATCGCCATAAAGGTATGCGAAAAAAGCTGGTAGATTCGATCAGGGAAAAAGGTATCAAAGATGAGAATGTATTAGAGAGCATTCAAGCCATACCTCGTCATTTTTTTCTTGATTCTTCTTTTACGGAAATTGCTTACCAGGACAAACCTTTTCCCATAGGGAGTGGACAAACCATTAGTCAACCTTATACTGTGGCATTTCAGAGCGAACTCATGGAGATCAAAAAAGGAGACAAGGTACTGGAGATCGGAACAGGAAGTGGTTATCAGGCCTGCGTGCTTTTAGAGATGGGTGCCAAGGTATATAGTATAGAAAGGCACCGTTCTTTGTATTTAAAAACCAAATCATTGCTATCTTCCATGGGTTATTACCCTAAACTATTTTATGGAGATGGATATGAAGGTTTGCCCGCTTATGCCCCCTTTGATAAAATTTTGGTAACAGCCGGAGCACCATTCATACCCAATGCTTTGCTTCAACAGTTGAAAGAGGGTGGTTTTATGGTAATACCTCTTGGCAAAGGAGACAATCAGGTGATGACCAAAATCATCAAACTTACTGACAACGATTTTCAGAAAATAGAATATGGAAATTTCCGTTTTGTACCCTTATTGAATAAAAAAGTATAAATACTTTATGTAAACAGGCATATTTAGTACACAAATAATACGATATTTAAAATAAAGCATTAATTTTGCACAAAAACATGCAAAACACTAAACTTTTTTGACAGATAAACATTCAATATAATGCAGAAAACAATTGATGAATTACTGCAAACAGCGTTCATTAAAAATTTAGAAGGCAAGACAATTCTATCTTTTAGTGGTGTTGTTTCGCAGGATTCTATAGTTGGTCTGGGCGAAGCACTCAGAAGTGAATTGCACTTTGCACATCCATTGAATATCGTAAACAAAGTGTTTGCCATATATGTGGAGATGGCGCAAAACATTCTGCATTACAGTGTTGAAAGAATTGAAACCAACGGAAAATCCATCGGTATTGGTTCTGTTGTGATTGTAGCAACACAAGAGGCTTATCATATCATAACCGTAAACAAAGTAACAGCAGACCAGAGGATCATTCTGGAAAAAAGATGCAGTACAATTAACAAATTAACTGACAATGAGTTGAAGGACTTCTACCTGAGGAAAAGAAGAAAAATCATGGAATCCGAAAGTTCTGGTGCGGGTCTGGGGTTGATAGACATGGTAAGAAGAGCTGGATCGCCCATTCGATATTATTTTGAAAATATAAACGATAATCATTCTTTTTTTTACGTAAGCTCAAAAATTTTAATTGAAAAATAATTATTTCTATGGAGAACTTAAGAATTGAAAGTACCAAATACACTCCCGAAGTAAACGCAGAGGTAGAGAAGAAAGAGATTAAATTTTATGGTTCGAGCTATCCGGAAAACGCCAATGAGTTCTACAAACCTATTTATCAATGGGTGAGAGATTATTTTGATGAAGGGAACGATGACCTTACAGTAAATTTCTATATATACTATTTTAATACAAGTACCTCTAAGTGTTTTATGAATTTACTGGAGATCATTGAAACTTACGCAAAAAAAGGACGTAATATAAAAGTAAACTGGCACTACAGCGAAGATGACGATGACAGCCTTGACAATGGTGAGAAACTCTTCATGGAAATGTCAATCGATTATAAACTGATTCCTGTAAAAAAAATATAATGTAATTAATCTGTTTGGAAAGAAAGATGGACAGGAATAAAAAAATGGAAAGTATCCGAGAGATATTCAATAAAGAATATCAAAATATCGAAAACCACAAAGGTTATTCGACAGATGAGGATATGCCATTGGAAGAGATAAAAAAGAACTACAAAGAACTGATATACGAATATGAATTGCTGCTGAGAGATGCAGTAAAACTTACCCACATAAGCGACGTAACCCAGAATAAATTATTAAGGGCCAAGGAAAAAATTGAAAAACTTAATGATAAGCTTACCGAATCAGAAAAAAATGTGAGAGAACTGAATACAATACTGATGTTTTACATTAAGTCTACCGACAAATAGAACATGTAGCTCTCTTTTTCAGTATCTTTTCTCCATGGCGTCACGCAAGCCATTCCCCACCAGCATAAAAGACATCACCAGAAGCATAATTGCCAAACCAGGAATAATGGCAAGAAAAGCTTTATCCAAAATAATGTACCCGTAATTTTCGCGAATCATACTACCCCATGAGGGCATCGGAGGTTGTACACCCACTCCCAAAAAACTCAAACCTGCTTCTATTAAAATGGCTGAAGCAAAATTGGCAGCCGATATTACAATGACCGGGCCCATAATGTTGGGTAAAATATGTTTTAAAATGATTCTGGAGGAAGTTAACCCCAGTGATTTTCCGGCTTCCACAAATTCATTTTCGCGAACACTGATGATCTGCCCCCTTACAATACGTGCTACATCTACCCACATGGTAAGACCAACAGCGATAAAAATTTGCCAGAATCCTTTCCCAAGTGCAAATGTAATGGCTATAACCAGCAATAAGGTTGGTATAGACCACACCACATTGATCAACCAAACAATAAAAGCATCTGTTTTGCCCCGGTAAAATCCAGCCAAACTCCCCAGCACCATTCCTACCAATAAAGCAATGGTAATGGCAATGAAACCAACAGAAAGAGAAATACGGGCGCCAATGATCAACTGACTCAACATATCCCTTCCAAACCTGTCGGTACCCAACCAAAAAGTTTTTTCCACAAGATGTTCCTGCTCAACCCCGGAACGAGCCTCAGAAATACGAAGGGTGTCGGTAGCCTGCTCTTCAAAAAAATTAATGATCCTATCACCTTTCACCTGCGATGAATCAGAAGCAAACAAAACTTCTGCCAGAGAAAAGGAAACAATGACGCCTTTGGTCTGAGGGTCTTCTTTGTAGTTTTCTGCAATAATGCTGTCGGCAGAAAAACTGTAATCAGAAATAGCCATCCAGTCATGAACACTTTCTTTCCCAAACAGCATCACGGAAATCCACGATTGTTTGTCTGTTTGTTGAATATCCATCCTCTTTTTAAGAAATGTAGTGGAAAAACCAGGACTTTTGGTGGCAATGGATAAATTCTGCCGGTTGGCCATCGGGGTAGGATCTGGTGATACACCATACCCCAAAAGGGCAATCACTACAAAAAGTAATATCCATAATAATGCAATAAAGGCACTGTAATTTTTCCTGAATTTTCGCCAGGCAATTTTTCCAGGCGACAGTCCTTTGTTGCGGTTGGTTTTGCGAAAAAACATCAGATTTTTATTTAAAATCGCAATTTAGTTTTAAACTTTGTGACCTTTTCGGGTAAATCTAATACATTTTTTTGTAATAAGAGGATTTCTCAAAAAAAAATTGCAACCACGATATTTAATGGATAGAAAACGAACCAAACTGTTTTTGTCAATCCATCCCCGGCGAAACCTTTGAACCAAAAGTAAGCAGCGATCTGATGAATTCAGCGGATTTTCCAAACAAAAAAATTGACCGGAATAGTGAATGAACAAAAAAATTATTGAGACGAACTTACCAGAATCATGAATCAATCAAAATGTCTTACCTGTCATGAAAAGCATCTCTTAAAATAAATTCAAACAAAAGCTTTAATGATTGTGTTTGATTTTTTAATTTTACAATAAAAAAACCAGGATTATTGAAGAACGGCTATGACAGTTTCACTTGAATGTTTTTGCCATTACGATATTAAAAAATGAAAATGCACTAAGAAACCCAAAACAGACGTTATAAAATGATCGATTATCATTGACAACCTGATATTATGTGCATATTTCGATAAAACAACCGGAGAAAAAATGATCATTTTTGTCAGGTTTTTAAACAAATAAATACAAATAAACAAAGTTTCATTCAATCATAAAACTAAACATCGTATGAATACATTACGCATTTCACTTTCAACAATCGCATTATTGCTGTTTTTAAGCACAACTCATGCCTCTGAAAACGACGCCAAAATTAACTGGGTAAGCATGGAGGAAGCTGTTGCCCTATCAGAAGAAAACCCGAAAAAGATCTTTGTAGATATATACACCGACTGGTGTGGTTGGTGTAAAAGGATGGATGCCAACACATTTTCTCATCCTGATATTGCCAGTTATATCAACGAAAATTTCTATGCAGTAAAACTAAATGCAGAGCAATCTGAACCCATTACATTCAGGGGAACCGAATACGTAAATGAAAATCCGGACTCTAAGCGGTCTTCTCATAATTTTGCCATTGCTTTGCTGCAAGGAAAAATGAGCTATCCTTCGGTAGCATTTTTTGATGAAGAATTGAACCTCATCACTGCCATACCAGGTTACAGGGAGCCCAAAGATTTTGAGCCGATCCTTGTTTTCTTCAGTGAAGATGTTTTTATGACACAACCCAACCTCGAAGAATTTATCAACGGCTTTTCAGGAACCATCAACTAAATCTTTTCCTGGAATTCTTAATGTATCTTCAAGCAAGACCTATAGTATCTTTTTAAGAAAGTTCTATCAATGTGCATCCCGATCCACCCCGGTCGGGATGTTCATCTCTAAAGCGGCCCACTTCCGGCAATGTTCTCAGATAGTCTCTGATCGCCTCCCTCAACACCCCTTCACCTGTTCCGTGTACAATCTTTAGATTTTTCAAACCAAGCAGTATCGCATCATCCAGGAATCGTCTGGCTTTGGCCATGGCATCATGAAGCTTTTCGCCCCTGAGGTCGAGATGAGGATTAAACTCAGCAGCTTTTGTGTTGATATCAAAGTCATACTTTACTTTTACCTTAGATGCTTGCTTTTTCACCGAATCTTTCCTGATCTTTTCAAGTTTTTTCAAAGGAGTTTTCATCAAAACGCTGCCAAAAGCCACGGTAGCGTCCTTTTCACCAACTTCTATGACCTCCCCTGTAAGTTGCTGCCCCACAACCCTTACCAGATCATTCTTTTCAATAGGTGATTCGTCGATTTGCAGATTTACCCCGGGCGCAGAATCTAATTTTTTCTTTTTCTTTTTAGTACTCTTGTTTTTAAGTTTCTCCAGATCTTTTTCATCCACATCCATATCTTCTATGTTGGCATTGATCTCGTTTCGGAGCTGTTGCGTTTTTTTCTTTTCTGCATCTGTCTCTCTGATCTCTCTGATGGTTTTCTCGATGAGTTTGTTGGCATCTTTCAGTATTTTGTTTGCTTCGGCTTTCGCCTCAAGCATCATCAGTTTTTTATTATTCCGGATCTCTTCATTCAGTTTCTCATATTTCTCAATCATCTCAGATAAAAAAGCATCGCCGGCACGCATTTGTTTTTCCTTTTCCTCTATTTCTAATTTTTTCAGTTCAAGGGTTTGCAATTGCCGGTCGAAATCCACCTGTTCAGCACCCGCAATTTTGGCGGCACGATTCAGGATATTGCCGGGCAAGCCCATGGTTTTGGCGATTTCAAAAGCAAAACTACTTCCTGGCGTACCCGTTTTCAAATGATACAAAGGTTTCATTTTTTGGGTATCAAAGAGCATTGACCCGTTTAAAATACCCTCTGTTTTGCCTGCCATGATCTTCAGATTCGCATAATGGGTGGTAACCACACCATAGGATCTCTTTGCCACCAGTTCTTCGAGAATGGATTCTGCAATGGATCCTCCTATGCCAGGTTCTGTACCCGCACCAAATTCATCAATCATAAAAAGGGTATCTTTCCCGGCGTATTGAAGCAGCTTTCTCATGTTTGTCAAATGAGAACTGTAGGTGCTCAGATCATTTTCTATAGACTGCTCGTCGCCAATATCGATAAATATTTTTTTAAAAATACCCGCTTCCGAATAGTCTTCCATTGGGGCCAACAGTCCGCATTGAATCATGTATTGCATCAATCCCACCGTTTTCATACAAACAGATTTTCCTCCTGCATTGGGTCCTGATATGAGGACGATCCGTTGATTTTCATCCAGCTGCAGGGTAAGCGGAACTACTTTTTTGTTTTGTTCTTTAAAGGAAAGGTATAAAAGAGGATGTCTGGCATTGATCCAGTTCAGAAATGGTTTATCCACGATCCGTGGTTTCAAAGCATCCATTTCAATGGCAAGTTTGGCTTTGGAACGGATAAAATCAATGATCCCCAGAAAATGAAAGGCAGATCTAAGTTCTGGCAGCATGGGGCGTAAAACATCTGTAAAAGCCTTCAGTATTCTTATGATCTCAGACCTTTCATCGGTTTGCAGCTGAAGAATTTCATTGTTCAGTTCAAAAACTTCTTCAGGTTCCACAAAAACAGTTTGACCTGTTGAAGACTGATCATGAACGAACCCTTTGATTTTTCTTTTGTAGGCAGAGGATACAGGTATCACCAACCGGCCATTGCGGAAAGCAAGTTCGGTATCATCACTTACCCATGACTGCTTTCTGGCATCATTGAAAATTTGCGTAATTCTGTTGGAAGCCTGTATTTTATATTTCGCTTTTTTGTTTCTTATCTCGCCCAGCAGAGCAGATGCCTGGCTGCGCACATCATTTTGTTCGTCAATAATATGATCCATCTCTCTGATGACAGAATCATCCAGGTGAACACGTTCGCATAGTTCAAATAAGGCCGGATATTTTATTTCTTCATTGGGAGATCGCTTTTCCAAAAATCTGACAATGCTCCTGATAACTTTTACAGCATACCTCATCTCCCCAATTTCATCTGCTTCCATGAAAGTACCTTCAGGTTTGATCCTGTCGAAAACAGGAAAAGGATCAAAACCGTACAACGCAGGAAAGTTGGGTTCCAACAAAATGATCTGACGAAATTCATCTGTTTGGGTCAGGAGCCGTTTAATGGTTTCAGCATTGGTTCCAAACCTTAATCCATGGGTTTTTTTTCGTCCCATGTTGCTGATGCAACCCTCCACGATCATCTTTCTCAGCGGTTCAAACCCTATTTTGTTCTCAAAATTATCAGGATATATCATATATTGATAAATAGTACATTGGCAATAATAAACGGTAATTGCAAAGTTAAGGCATTATCCCTGAAAAGAAGCAGTAAATACTGCCTTGATCTGTCATGCCAGGGAATAGATAAAGTAAATAGTGCTTGCAAGAAAACGTCAATTGCTGCGTTGGGCTCGCCTTCAAAACAGTCG
>CAYMLS010000074.1:0-19017 GCA_964390665.1 uncultured Bacteroidales bacterium
ACCGCAATACTTACGATGGAGAGTTGCGGAAATTAGCATTCCAACAGATCGCTCACGGTGCTGATGGTATGTTGTGGTTTCGCTGGCGCGCGGCACACACCGGACGCGAACAATATCTGAGCGGTTTGCTGGGGCACGACGGGAAACCCACCAGGAGATATGATGATATCGCAAATGCCTCATCAGACATACGGAAGATGGAAAAAGAGCTGGTGGGTACAAGTGTCAGGGCAAAGGTTGCCATCATTTTCGATTATGAAAGCGACTGGGCCAACATGTTTACACCGGTGTACAAGCAAAACAACTATTTTGAAAGGATATTGCGCTATTACAAACCACTGTTTGATGCCGGGGTAAATGTAGATGTGATCCGGCCAGAAGATGACTTCAATGCCTACAAACTGATTTTAGCACCCGACCTGGTGATCCTGAGAGATAAGGATGCAACCAGACTGAATGATTTTGTTTTCAAAGGTGGAGTGCTTTTGGCAGATGCCAGAACAGGCGAAAAAGACGAATACAACGCCATACATCAGCGAAAACTGCCCGGCCTGCTTTCACAATCTCTGGGAATTGAAATAGATGATATCAGCTGCATGTATGATGACATGGAGTTTGAGGTAAAGGCATTTTCGGGTAAATATACAGCACACCAGTACTATGAATGGGTAAAACCGTTAAAAGCAAAAAGCAAAGGTGTTTATCCTGAAAACAGAATGAACGGGTATGCTGTATTGACGCGTCATAAATATGGAACAGGGCAGGGATGGTACCTCGGAAGTATAATCAAAGAAGATGCATTTTATGAACGTTTGATCAGAAAACTCCTTCGCAATGCAAACATTGAACCGCTGCTTCCCATTACCCCCAAAGGCATTGAAGTAGCGGTAAGAGAAGACAATAGCAAACAGTTGCTCTTCCTGATCAATCATACAGAAAAACCAATCAAAGTGAAAGTACCCGGCGGGCATACAGAACTACTAACGGGAGAACAAACCCATACACATCTGAAAATTAAACGCTACGGCATTGCAGTGATCAAAATTGAGAAATAGAAAAAATTTGGTTTTGCCGGTGGGGTAAGGGCGATAAAACAGAACCCCGGGTGATCATTTCATCATTTCAGATTCAAAAACCTCAACACTATATAGACATAAACCAAACTACCCTATGAGGCAACACCTTGTTTCATAAATATTTATGATCATCCATGAATCACCACCCCCCTGATTTTGAATTATTTCTCCTATGAACTTTGAACCAAACACCACCCCTGAAAAATCATACCTGAACCTCGAATAGGAAAATAATATCAGATATTTGTCATCAGCATCTTCACAACAAACGATTGCAGATAAAAAATTGTTTTTAAAATCACTGCATGACAAAAATACATTTTACAGAATCTGATTCAAAAGTTCTCCTTTCTATGAATAACAGACATTCACTATACCTACATCATGAACTACCAATGAAGCAATATACAAGACCACTCTTTAATTCATTCATCTAAACAACATCAAACCTATGAAACAGATTTTACTTAAAATTTGCCAGAAGTTGAGTATTGTTTTTTTATTGCCGGTATTACTGCCAACAATGCTCATGGCTCAGCAAACCAACATTACCGGAGAAATAACCGATGCCGTAACTGGTGAACCTTTGGTTGGTGCAACCGTAACAATCAAAGGTACCATCCAGGGATCGGTGGCCGACACCGATGGGAAGTACACCTTAACAGCAGATGAAGATGCTGTTCTTGTTTTTTCTTTCGTAGGTTATATGGAAGAAGAAATCCCCGTAAATGGTCAAACCCTTATCAACGTGAGCCTTTCTCCAGGCATTGAAATGCTTTCGGAGATGGTTGTGGTTGGTTATGGTGTGCAGCAGAAATCCACATTAACAGGGTCAGTTGGCACTGTTACCTCAGAGAGTCTTACCCAAAGACCGGCAGCCAATACTACGGAATTGCTGCAGGGGCAGGTGGCCGGACTTGTATCACGCCAGGCAAGTGGTTTGCCCGGTGAAGATGCTGCAACATTGAACATCAGAGGATTTGGTAATCCGCTGGTTATTATCGATGGTGTTGAAAGCAACTTCGACCAGATCGACCCCAACGACATTGAAACCATCAGTGTGCTTAAAGATGCCTCGGCTGCGGTTTACGGTGCAAGAGCAGGTAATGGTGTTATTCTGATCACGACCAAAAGAGGTAGCGATGCACCCGCACGAATAACCTACCACGGAAGTGTATCGGCAACACAACCCACTTTTCTGCCGCGCCATGTTAATGCAGGTCAATACGCCGAATTGCTTTATGAAGCAGGGGAAAACCCCAATGACTTTGGACCACCACACATGAATTACGATCCCGAAACAAATACCCTTACGAATATAGTCGACGGCAGCTTGTATCAGGGTGTCAATTGGTCTGACGCTTTATACCGCGACTGGACCCCACAGCAGCAACACAACATCAACGCTTCCGGAGGTACACAAAACATCAGGTATTTTGTTTCCGCCGGTTTTACCGACCAGGCCAGTAACTTCTCATCAGGAGACTACAATTTCAACCGGTACAATATCAGGTCGAATGTAGATGCTGATATTAACGATAACCTTTCTGTTTCGGTAGATTTCTCCTACCGCAATACGATCCTTGACAAAGCAAATTTCACACTTGAGGATATGTATATTTCGCTAAATACGGCCCGACCTGTTTACCCTGTAACCAATGAGGCTGACCCTGACAGGGCTGCATATTCCGGTTTTCTCCAGCGAAGCCCATATTACCAGATACAAAAAGATTTTTCAGGTTTTGTGGAAAACAACCACAACGTTTTACAAGGAGCTGTGCAACTCGAATACAAGATCCCATTTATGGAAGGACTAAAAGCCACTGCACGTTTAAACTATGAAGAATTGTTCTCGCAAAATAAAGATGTTTTTAAACCTTTCAATGTTTGGGAATATGATGCCGTAGCAGCAAGTAATAATGAGGACCCATGGATTTTACAGGGTACGGAAAACCAGAATCGCATCTTTGTGTATTCTGATCGTGCCAGAGAACTTCTGCCTTTGGTAACCCTTGATTACGACAGGCAATTGGGGGAGCATAAAATTAGCGGACTATTGGCCAGCGAAACAAGAACTTATACATTTACAAGTTTACGGGGCGACCGCAGAGACCTGCTATCTTTTGAAGCTCCCTTTCTCAGGTATGCATCAAGAGAAGGAGTGGATAACACAGACAATATGAACCAAACTGCCAGAACCAGTTTTATCGGGCGTGTAAATTATGATTACAGCGGAAAATATATGATTGAATTTGCTATGCGGGCTGATGCTTCTGCTGAGTATCCCCCGGAGAGCCGATGGGGATATTTCCCAAGTGTGAGTGCTGGATGGCGTATTTCGGAAGAAGGTTTTCTGAAAGACCGGTTTGATGCCCTCAATAGCTTAAAATTGCGGGGATCATACGGAATTCTCGGATTTGATGCCATTTCAGCATTTGACTATTTAACCGGTTATAATATTACAGGCGACAATTATGTCTTTGGTAATTCACCGGCACCGGTCATCTCTTCTGCCGGATTGGCAAACCCCAATATCACCTGGGAAACCATGCAGATCAGCAACATTGGATTGGATGGTGTTTTCTGGAATGGCAAAATCAGCTTTGAAGTGGATGTGTTTTACAGACTTAGAGAAAACATCCTTGCTCAACCCATTACCCAGGTACCCGGTACTTTTGGTGCACAACTACCCCGTACCAACCTGAATAAGCGCGACAACCGCGGTTTCGAGGTATCTCTCACCCATAAAAACCAGATCGGTGAAGTGTCATACAATATTACACCCCGGTTTTCAATGACCAGGGGCAAATTTGTTGAATGGGAAGAAAACATATTGCCCATCACCGATGATATGGACGAGGAAACCCGCGAGTTTAACCGCCTGTGGAACAACAGATATGTAAATGAAGGGCAGTGGGACGACCGCTACTGGGGTTACATTACCGATGGTTTCTTCATGAATCAGGATCAAATTGATAATCATCCTGTTGACCAGGATCAGGCCGGAAATCAAACACTTACGGTTGGTGATCTTATCTATAAAGACATCAATAATGATGGCATCATTGACTGGCGAGATCAGCAGGTGATCGGTAAATCCGGGCTCCCTAAATCCATGTATAGTCTGGATATGGGATTCAGCTTCAAGGGATTGGCCGTACAAATGTTATGGCAGGGAGGTGCAGGTTATACCGTAACACCCGCCGCTGCCGCCAGTATGCCGTTCCACAATAATTCAATCCCTATTGTTCCTCATTATGAACACAGAGCCATTATTGACTATGACGCAGATGGAAATGCTTTTATTGCCAACGAGGGAGACTTTGAATTGCCCCCTGTGAACCAAAATAGCAGAACGCCCAACAATGCAATGTCATCAGATTTCTGGACTTTTGATGCGATGTTTTTAAGATTGAGAAATATCAATATTTCTTATTCGCTTCCCGCTAACTTGATCAATACGGTGGGTGCCCAAAGCCTTACGCTTTATCTTAGTGGAAGCAACCTGCTTGCATTCAGCAATCTGGGCATTTGGAAAGATTCTTTTGACCCTGAAGTGATCAATCCGACAAACAGGGAATACCCACCTGTAAAAACAATTTCTTTTGGTGTTAAATTAGGTTTATAATCATTAAACAATGAAGAAGATGAAAAAAATAATCAT
Source organism: uncultured Bacteroidales bacterium (assembly GCA_964390665.1). Classification (GTDB taxonomy): domain Bacteria; phylum Bacteroidota; class Bacteroidia; order Bacteroidales; family UBA7960; genus SKVR01. Next base: position 4,741 of record CAYMLS010000074.1, read on the forward strand.
ATATACAGCAATGTTTTTTATGGCTATGAGCTGCCAGGACGCGCTGGACATAGAACCAACAAACATGATACCTGAAGATGCCGTGATTAATGATCCGGCACTGGTAGATGCTTATCTGAACAATGTGTATCACAACGTACGGTTTCAAACCGAACCCTCCTATGAACCCAACCAGGCCATCATTGGTGTGGTAGGAGGCGAAGCAAATGTTTTTGCCGGTTGGCAGGATCCGGTTCATGCAGCCATGCACATTATCAACGAAAACGGCGCCCATTGGCAAATGGAGTATTGGCCTTACCAAAACATTCGTGCCGCCAATGAAATCATTGAAATTTTGCAGCAGGCAACTTTTGATGAGGAACTGATCATTCAAAAAACAGCAGAAGCCAGATGGCTCAGGGCGTTTATGTACTTTGAGCTGGTAAAACGCTATGGTGGTGTTCCTTTGATCACCCAACCACAAAGTATTGACCAGCCCATTGAAGAGTTGTATGTACCCCGTGACTCAGAGCAGCATATTTATGATTTTATTGCGGATGAAATGGACGATCTGGTAAATATTTTGCCGGAATCTTACGGTTCAGAAAACTTTGGTCGCCCCACACGATGGGCTGCCTATGCTTTGAAAAGCAGAGCAATGCTATACGCCGGAAGTATTGCCAAATATGGTCAGGTTCAACTTGATGGGTTGCTGGGCATACCCTCTGGCGAGGCCAACACCTATTACCAGGAAGCCTACGATGCTGCCATGGAGGTTATTAACAATAGCCCTCACCAGTTATTCAGGCAGTATGAAGACCCGGTACAGAACTACAACCGGCTATTTGTTGAGGATGCTAATTCTGAAGTGATCTTTGCCGAAGTGTACGACTTTAGTTTGTTAAAGACCCATGCCTGGAATTTTGTTTCTATGCCCGATGGATTCAGAAGAGGATGGGGAAGCAACAACTGGATGTATCTGGAAACTTTCGAAAAGTATGAATATACCGACGGTTCTTCAGGAAAACTCAACTGGGATCAATTAGACGGAAACACACTTTTTGCTGAGGATGAGATACTCTTAAACAAAGACCCACGTTTTTTGGCTTCCGCCTTTTATCCCAGCATGCCGTGGCAGGGAGGTACCGTTTATATGCATACCAGCACTGTTGGTGAAATACCTGCCGATTCCGACTGGCCGGAAGCAGCACCCCCAAGAAACAGAACCAAAACCGGTTTTATGATCCGTAAAAGGGTAAATGAAGATGTACTTCTTCCTGAAGCTTTTACCGATGAAACTGACTGGATCGTATTCAGAACCGGCGAATTATACCTCAACGCTGCAGAAGCAGCTTTTGAAAGAGGAGAAACCGGCAATGCCCTTGAGTTGATCAATGAAATCAGAGACCGTGCAGGAATGCCTGCAAAATCAGACCTTACCATTGAAGATATCCGCAATGAAAGATTTGTAGAGCTTTTCATGGAAGAACACCGCTACTGGGACCTCAGGCGCTGGCGCATTGCCGAAGAAGAACTCAATGGCAAAGGGTTTCATGGCGTTTTGTGGCACTACCACATAGAAGAAGACAAGTTTGCACTTGAATTAAAAGATGGTGAATATGGTGGTATCAGAACATTTGCTGAAAGAAACTATTATTTCCCCATCGGACTGGGAAGATTGGCTGATAACCCGGCATTGGTCGAAAATCCAGGATATTAGTAAAAATCAAAAATTTGGTTAGTTGATGTGAAAAAGGGCCCTTCAGGATCGTTTACCGGCCCTTTTTTACTTTTACAAACACAGATGCAACAATTTTAAATACAATGGAACTCAATAACCTGATGAAAATTTCTACAGGTATTTTGGTATCGGGTTTGGCAATGAATGCCTGCACCAATGCTGAAAAAGAAAAACCTGACATTCCTTCCCAACCCAATATTGTAATTCTGTATGCCGATGATATCGGCTACGGCGATCTGAGTTGCTATGGCGCTGTGGGAGTTGAAACGCCCAACCTTGACAGGTTGGCGCAAAAGGGTGTAATGTTTACCGACGCCCATTGCGCAGCTGCTACCTGCACACCATCAAGATATTCTTTACTTACCGGGAAGCATCCTTTCAGAGGAAATGCAAGAGTTTTACCTGCCGATGCTCCTCTGCTGATAAACACTGAGGAACCCACCCTGCCCGCTTTGCTCAAAAAAGCGGGATATAAAACCGCCGCAATCGGAAAGTGGCACCTCGGCGTAGGATCGGGCGATGTGAACTGGAACCAGAGGGTAAAACCAGGCCCGTTAGAAATTGGATTTGACTATAGCTTCATCATCCCTGCCACCAATGACAGGGTACCTTCTGTATATCTCGAAAATCATCATGTTGTAGGACTTAATCCTGCCAATCCACTAATTATTAAATCAACCAATGATCCATCACAACATAATCCCTTCGACAACCCAACCGGATATACGCATCCACATTTGGCAAAACAAACAGGCGATCTGCAACACAGCGGGGTAATTGTTAATGGTATCCCCCGCATCGGCTTTATGGGCGGAGGAGAAGAAGCATGGTTCAGGGATGAGGATTTTCCTTATATTTTCTGTGAAAAAGCCGAAGAGTTTATTGATAACAATGACAATGATCCTTTTTTCCTGTTTTTTGCCTTCAATGAAATACATGTACCGCGTGTACCTGACCAAAAATTCTCAGGAAAAAGCACCATGGGTGTGCGTGGAGATGCCATTGCTCAAATGGACTGGATGGTAGGCGAAATCATTAATACCCTGAAAGAAAGAGGATTGCTTGAAAACACCCTGGTGATCTTTTCAAGCGACAATGGACCTGTATTGAATGACGGTTATGAGGATGGTGCGGTGGAATTGCTGGGTGACCACAAACCGGCAGGCCCCTTCAGAGGCGGAAAATACAGTATTTTTGAAGGAGGGCACCGCGTGCCGGCGATTGCTTGCTGGCCAGGGGTTGTTCCGGAAGGTAAGATCAGCGAAGCCGTGTGGAGCCAAACCGACTTTATTGCCTCTTTTGCCTCTCTTGCTGGGTATGAGATACCTCCATCGGGAGCAATTGACAGTGAGGACATGCTGTCAACCTTGTTGGGCAGATCAGACAAAGGCAAAGAGATGCTGTTTTCTCAGGCATTTACTTTTGCGTTGCGCATTGATAACTGGAAATATATTGAACCCTCAAACAACGGTAACGAATGGATATGGGATACAAAAAAAATTGAAGGTGGTCTGAACCCTGACCATCAGTTGTATAACCTTGCCCTTGATCCCGGCGAAAGAAACAACCTGGCCGAAATGTACCCCGAAAAAGCAACCAAAATGAAAGCTTTGCTCGATTCCATAAAAAACGTATATTAGATTCCGAATCCTTTCTTCGTCGAATTTCAAAAAAAATAATTCCAGATGATGATGGTAACCAATGCAATTTCCCGCTTCATGATTCCGGCTTGTGCCGCCCTGCTGACCGTACAATGTTCATGGCAAAAGCAGGAAGCAGATAAACCCAATGTCATCTTCATCATAACCGATGATCAGGGTTATGGTGATCTGGCAGGCACGGGCAACCCCTGGATAAAAACACCCAACCTGGATCAACTGGCAGAACAAAGTATAGTGCTCCGGAATTTTCATACAGGCACCACGTGCGCACCCACCCGTGCCGGCATCATGACCGGCAGGCACAACAACAGGGTAGGTGTTTGGCATACGGTGATGGGCAGATCCCTGCTTCATAAAGATGAAATTACCCTGGCCGACGTGTTCAAAGAAAACGGATATGCTACCGGACTGTTTGGCAAGTGGCACCTGGGCGATAACTATCCTTACCGGCCTCACGAACGGGGTTTCGATGAGGCTTTCTATCACGGATCGGGAGGTGTTTTTCAAATTACAGATTATTGGGATAACGATTATTTTGATGATACATATTTCAGAAATGGTGTTCCGGAACAAACCAATGGGTATTGTACGGATGTATGGTTTAGCAATGCGTTTGATTTTATAGAAAGACATCAGGAGCAACCATTTTTCTGCTATATTTCCACCAATGCCCCACACGATCCGTTTTTTGCACCGCAGCAATACATTGATATGTACAGCAATGAACCCAATGTTGTAAATCCGGAGTTCTACGGAATGATCACCAATATTGATGATAACATAGGACTACTGCGCCAGAAAATGCAGGAAATGAATATAGCAGATAATACCATACTCATTTTCATGACCGATAATGGCACTTCCGCCGGTATGGAAATGGATGAAAATCAGTTTCTCACCTCCGGATACAATGCCGGTATGAGGGGAAGGAAAGGATCAAAATATAATGGAGGACACAGGGTGCCTTTTTTCATATACTGGAAAGACGGGCAAATATCCGGAGGAAAAAACATTGATAAACTCACATCTTTCATGGATATTATGCCCACCCTTCTTGACCTTTGCACACTTGACCACCCGGATATCGATTTCGATGGTCAAAGCATCAAACCTCTTCTTTACGGAGAAGAGAACTACTGGCCCGACAGGGTGATCATCACAGATACACAAAGAGAAGACACGCCGGTAAAATGGAAACAATGTGCCATCATGACCGAAAAATGGCATCTGATAGACGGAAAAGAACTTTACGATATGGAAAATGATCCCGGACAGGTGCATGACGTATCAGACAATCATCCTGAGAGGGTTCAATTCCTGCGCTCAGAATACGAAAGGTGGTGGGAAGACATTTCTCCTTCTTTCGCTGAATATCCTGAAATTATCATTGACATGCAATATGAAAACCCGGTGGTGCTTACCAGCCACGACACCCATACACCAGTTGGTTTGCCCGTATGGAATCAGGTGCAGGTAAGGGAAGGCATGCACAATATGGGGTATTGGGTAGTGGATTTTGCCCTGCCCGGCACCTATGAATTTGAAATAAGACGCTGGCCCAAAGAAGCTGATCAGCTTCTGAACGCATCACTGCCCCCCACTGAACCAGTACCCGGTAGTGATGGATACCCCGAAGGGGTGGCTGTGGATTTTGTGAGCGCCGGCATCAGAATAGGTGATCAAACCCTTACAAAAACAACAGAACCGGATGCAAAGGGGGTAACATTCTCCTTTGACGTTCACCCCGGTGAAACTCAACTACAGGCATGGCTAACCGATTCAGAAGGGGTTGAACGGGGCGCTTATTATGTTTATGTGACCCAAACACGATGAATGTGCGGGAGTTGAGTGTTGGAAATCGGGGATAGGTAATGAGAAAAAGGATGCAGACACCCAATCTTAAAAAAGGCATCCGGGCAAACGTTATGGTAGAAACATGGTGCGAGCTCCCATGCAAAAAATGTAGCACCGACATTATAATTTTCAACATAAGCGAATGAATACAAACAATAAAACCATACAAAACATTAGTATATGAAAACGATCATGCCTCTACAACTTTTTTTAATGATTGGCTTTTTGCTGGTATTTCTCACGAACTGCCAATCTACAAATGAAAACAAAAACCGAATGGTAACCCTTCTTGACAGTGAATGGAAATTTATCAATGAAGATGTGCAGGATGGCGAAAAACCCGAAACAAACACAGCCGATTGGGAAACAGTAACCATCCCCCACGATTGGGCCATATCAGGAGAATTTGACAAAAATATCGACATACAGGAGATCATGGTGATAGAAGATGGAGAAAGAGTACCGCGTTTACGCACCGGGCGTACGGGCGGATTGCCGCATCCCGGCGTAGGCTGGTACCGCAAATCCCTCAATATCCCCAAAAACCTTCAAAACAAGCGGATACACCTTGAATTTGACGGTGCCATGAGCCATGCCCGCATTTACCTTAACGGTAGTTATGTAGGAGAATGGCCTTATGGATACGCTTCTTTCGGATTCGATGTAACCGATTTTGTGGAATTTGGAAAAGAAAACCTTTTGGCAGTGCGCCTTGACAACAAACCTCTTTCATCGAGATGGTACCCGGGGGCGGGGATTTACAGAGATGTGCGTTTGGTTGTAACATCACCCATTTTTGTCAGGCAATGGGGTACCTACATCACCACACCCAATATTAGCGAAGGTGATGGAACGGTAAACATAGAAACCACCATCCTGAACAAGAGCAACATTGCATCATCTGTAACACTTCAAACAAAAATTGTTGCACCCGACGGTAAAACTGTTGCCAGCAACAGATCTGAGGTAAAAGTAGCAGAAGAAACCATGGTGTTGGAAACCTTGCAGGTTGAAGAACCCATTTTATGGTCGGTAGAATCACCAGCACTTTACAAAGCGGTTACCAAACTTTACAAAGATAACCAGGTGACCGACACTTATGAAACGACTTTTGGCTTTCGTTACTTCAGGTTTACCAGCGATCAGGGGTTTTTCCTCAATGGAGAACACACCCCTTTGCAAGGGGTATGCCTGCATCACGATCTGGGACCTTTGGGGGCAGCATTCCATGTTGCATCTATGAAACACCGCATGAAACTGCTCAAAGAAATGGGTTGTAACGCCATCAGAACCACCCACAACCCTTACGATCCAAAGTTTTATGAACTTGCCAATCAGATGGGGTTTCTGGTCATCAACGAAGCCTTCGACGAATGGAAATACGGAAAAACCGAGAACGGATATAATATTTTGTGGGACGAATGGGCTGAAAAAGACATGGTGGCCTTTATCCACAGAGACCGCAATCACCCATCCGTAATTGCATGGAGTGTTGGCAATGAAGTACGTGAACAACACCGCGAAGATGGGGCAAAGTATTGCCGGTTTTTGGTGGATATTTGCAAGCGTGAAGACCCGACCCGACCAACAACAGCAGGCTTCAACTTCTGGCAGGATGCCATCAAAAATGGTTTTGCCGATATCATTGATCTGCCAGGATGGAATTATGCTCCGGATCAATATCAGACCATTCATGAAAAATTCCCTCGTTGGAAAATGTATGGCAGCGAAACCGCTTCTACCGTTAGCTCCCGGGGCGAATACTTTTTTCCTGTAAAAGAAAGAAAACACTACACAAGGGTACCACACCACAGTTCATCTTTCGACATGGAATTCCCCAATTGGGCCAATTCACCTGACACCGAATTTGCCGCACAGGATGCCGCCCCTTTCATGGCAGGAGAGTTTGTCTGGACAGGGATCGATTACCTCGGAGAACCCACCCCCTTTAATGTAGAATGGCCGGCACGCAGTTCCTATTTTGGCATTATTGACCTGTGCGGAATACCCAAAGACCGTTTTTATCTTTATCAAAGCAGATGGACAGACAAAGAAGTACTCCATTTGTTGCCACACTGGAACTGGGAAGAAGGACAGAATATATCTGTACATTGCTATACCAATTTTCATAAAGGTGAACTTTTTCTGAATGGGAAAAGCCTTGGCATCAGGGAAAAAGACCCTTCACAACTTTATACTACTTACCGATGGGTGTGGGACGATGTTATTTTTGAACCCGGTGAGTTGAAGGTGGTTGCATTGGATGAAAACAACAATCCATTGAAAGAAAAAGTAGTGAGAACCGCAGGAAAACCTGCTGAAATTATTCTGAAACCAGACCGTATGGAAATGAATGCTGATGGAAAAGACCTGGTATTTGTCACCGTTTCGGTTGTGGATAAAAACGGTGTTCTTTGCCCCGACGCTGATAATCTGATTGACTTTAAGGTGAAAGGACAAGCCCGTTTCAAGGCTGTGGGTAGCGGAGACCCAACCAGCCTGGAATCTTTCGTTGAACCGTATCGTAAAGTGTTCAACGGTAAATGTATGCTGATCATTCAATCTTCCGGTATCGGTGAAAAAGGCAAAATAAACATCAGTGCAACATCTGACGGATTAACCGGTAAAGCAATAGAAATAAATGCCCTTTGATACACAGAGGGTAGCAATTTGGTTTTTCATTAAATTTGCAGGGTGAATAAAAGAAACAAAATACTTCTTCCCTTCATTCTCTCAGCTCTGTTAGCCATTTTTTCATCCAAAGCAACAGGGCATGACAATTTTTTTCACAAAAGATACCTGAGCACGGAAGAAGGATTATCGCATAATGAAGTTACGGCAATCGTTCAGGATCATCAGGGGTTTATCTGGATAGGAACCCGCGGTGGTTTAAACAGGTACGATGGTTACGAGTTCAAAATATTCAACCAGGAACCCGGCAACAAAAACAGTTTGGTAAACCCCTCCATAGAATCATTATTTGCAGACAGCAAAGGAAATATATGGATTGGCACCAAATCCGGAGGGGTTAGTAAATATGATCAGGCACAAGATAAGTTTACAAATTTCACATTCAATTACAAGGAAAAGAATCCGGTTTTATCCGGAAACAGGATCATCTCATTTTTAGAAGATGATAAAGGACAAATCTGGATGGGTACGTGGGAAAATGGTTTGATAATTTTCAATCCTGAAACAAACTCCTCTACTTTTCATCTTCCCGACAGAATGATTAATGCCATTACCAATTCAGCAGATGGAAGAATATGGGTGGCTACCAACACTGGATTATACGAATATCTGGAAGCATCAGATACGTTTGTAGAGCGTAAACTGGCAGACAATAATGGCTTTTGTGTAAAAATGCAATATGATGCTTCACTAAACTGCCTGTGGATATCGAAAGGGCAAAGCAAACCCGGTCTCATAAGATTCGATATAGATACATACCAGTCTGAAGGTTACCAGATGAACCCAAAAAACGGCAATGACCGAATCATTCATAACTACTATACCGTTTCCCTGGACCACAGGAACAGTATCTGGATGGGAACATGGGGAACCGGATTATTTGTTTTCGATCGCAAAAGTGAGAAGTTCAGGAAAGAAAACATTTATCCTGAGGATATGCATGGTTTAAACAGAGATCATGAAACAATACTCGATATTTTTCAGGATAGTGATCATAATATGTGGATCGGTACTAATGGTGGAGGGATAGTTCTGCTAACACCAAGGCTGGGATTTAATACCATTGGTTTTCATCCTGATCCTGATAAAGGATTGATCAATACCCGCATCAGATCATTGATAGAGGACAATAACAATAACTTATGGCTTGGCACCATTGGCAGTGGGTTGATACGCTCATCTGACAAAAAATCATTTGAAAATATAAAATATCCAAAACAAGTTGATAAGCAATCTTTCTTTGTGATCAAGTATCTATATGAGGATACAACCGGGAACATTTGGGCAGGTACCAACAAAGGTATATTTGTTGTTCGGAATCAAAACGGCACCTATACGCTTGAACATGCCAGCGAGGTTTTTAATAAGACCTCATTCGGTCAGATTCATCAATTTGAATCCATGTACTTCGCTGATCAAATGCTATGGATAGGTACACTGGAAGATGGTCTTTACTTTTTGAACCCATCACAAAACTACCGGATCAGCAAAAGATTAATCAAAGAAAATCCACAATCGGGCGACCTGCACAGCAACAGGATCAGTTATATTTTCCAGGATCAGAGAAATATCGTTTGGGTAGGCACTTATAACGGATTACACGTGTATAACCCGTCGGATACCACTTTACACTTATTTGAGAATTACTATCAGGTTGAAGGACATTTATCGGGCAATATCATCACCAGTATCAGCCAGGATCTTTCCTCCAACATCTGGGTGGGTACACCCAATGGATTAAACCGGCTAAAACCAACTTTAAGAGATGAGTTTGAAGTAACTGTTTTTACTGAAAAAAATGGTTTATCGAGCAATTTCATCAAAGGTATTTCACATGATTCGCAGGGCAACATCTGGATAAGCACCAGTGTGGGAATATCCAAATATGACATTGCCAGCCAAACATTCATCAATTACAATGAAACTGACGGTATACTCGGCAGAAATTTTACGGAGGCAGCTGTTTTTCGTAACGATGATGATCTGTTGTTTTTTGGTGGTACCAATGGCGTAACATACTTTAACCCCTCAGAGATAGAAGAGATACAAACTGCCAAAAAACCCATCATCACCGGACTAAAAATTCATAATCAGAATGTGGGTATTGGTCAAAAATTTGGTTCCAGACCTATTCTTGAACAAATGATCACTTTCACCGATAAGATCGTGATCCCATACAAATTCAACAATTTCGAAATTCAGTTCTCATCATTGGATTACAAATCTTCCAACGAAAACAAATATGCCTACAAACTTGTAAACCATGACAAAGACTGGAATACCATTAACAAACAAAGGTTTGTCAATTTCAATAACCTGAAGCATGGCAAATACACATTGCTGATTAAAAGTGCCAACAGCCAAAACATGTGGAACGAAACCACTGCAGAATTAACCATCATCATTCTGCCTCCCTTCTATCTTAGTTGGTACGCGATTATTTTTTATGTTTTGTTGGCTTTGGCAATTCTGTTTTTCATACGCTGGAATACCAGAAGACATTTTCTGTTGGTCAACAGCCTCGAAAAAGAAAAAATGCAACATGAACATGAGCGCCAGATCAACGAACTCAAATACCAGTTTTTTACCAATATTTCTCACGAATTCAGAACACCCATTTCATTGATTCTGGCGCCGCTAAAGGAATTGCAGCGTAAAGCCCTCTCCTACCCATTGCCCGAAGATGTAAGGTATAAACTCAATATTGTACAAAGAAACGCTGGTATGTTGATGAAATTAGTCAATCAACTGCTTGATTTCAGAAAAGCAGAAACCGGTAAGATCAAACTTTTTGCCCATTATTCAGATATAGTGCAGTTTGTTGAAAACATTTGTCTGCCTTTTACCGAAGTGGCAAATATCAACCATATCAAATTTCAGGTAAAGCACAACATCAAAAATAAGTATATTTGGTTCGACAAGGAAAAAATGGAGATCATCATCAACAACCTTGTGTCAAATGCAATTAAATTTACAAGAGAAAATGGTTTTGTAGAAGTATGCATTACAGAAAGCGAAGAGCACGTTTTTATAAACATTACAGACAATGGCATTGGCATACAACCAGAAGAACTGAATCATATCTTTGACCGTTTTTATCATATCGGAAACCCAGGCCAATATGGAAGCTCGGGCATCGGTCTTGACCTCACCAAAATGTTTGTAGAACTGCACAAAGGAAAAATAACCGTATCCAGCAAACCCGATGTAAAAACAGCTTTTGTGGTTTCTTTGCCAAAAGGTCAGCAGCATCTTACCCATAACGAAATGGCAACAAAAGATGATCTCCATCCGGCAATGATCGAAAACCAGGCATATGATGGGTCTGGTAAGGAAAATAGCAAATCTTTGAACCGAAAAAAACATACCAAATCAGACAAAATCATCTTGATTGTTGATGACAACCTCGAATTGGTGAAGTATCTCGAAGATTTTCTGGGCAGTTATTACAACACCAAAATTGCTGTGGATGGATCTGAAGGATACAGAAAAGCCCTGCAAACAAAACCAAACCTGATTATTTCTGATGTAATGATGCCCAAAACGGATGGATATGAATTTTGTGAAAAAATAAAATCACACCAGGAACTATCTACAACACCTTTTATATTGCTTACGGCCAGAAACACTGAAAAACACAAAATAATTGGTGCCAAAACCGGAGCGGATGATTATATTGAGAAACCATTCGACCCGGAATACATGCTCCAAAAAATAGAAAATCTCCTTTCGGCAAAAGAGAAAATGAAAAAGGTTTTTTCTGAAACCATCAGATTAGAACCTAACGATGTGGAAATATTGCCTTATAACAAGATGCTGCTTGAAAAAGCACTTGCAGTGGTCGAGAGAAATATCAATAATCCCGACTTTACATCTGAAATGCTTGCTCAACAGCTTCATATGAGCAAATCAACCCTCTATCGAAAACTGAAGCAAGTCACCAATTGCTCTGTCGCTGAGTTTATCAGATCAATAAGGGTGAAAAGAGCGGCTCAGCTACTTGCTGACAAACAAAAAACCATTGCAGAAATAGCATATGAAGCAGGATTTAATGATATGAAACATTTCCGGGTGGTTTTTCAAAAGCATTTCAAGTGTTTACCCAATGAATACAGGGAGAGAATTGTTTCCAATTAGAAGATAATTTATTGAGTTTTGCCAGGTACTGCCAGCAAGAAAACTTACGACTTTAACGGTGCCTGGTAAAAAACCGTCAGGTGCAAGGTAGACGTTACCTGAAAAACAGCCATCTCATTATAATTAACGAGATGGCTGATTCAAAAATGAGAATAACGTAGTATTTGTGTTTTCTTGCAAAGACATTATACCCCACCCATGAACCCGAAAAGGAACATGGGTAGGATAAAAATAGCAGGCGATGAATGGATTAACCCGTGCATAAAAGCGAGAGCTATTGCTTCAAAATTTTCTGTGTATGTTTTGTGTTGTTGGTGACAACCTCGGTAATATACATACCCGCCGGTAAATTACTGATATCGGTAAATATTCTTATTTCACCGGGAGGCATGTGCGATTCCACCACCTCTTTTACAACCTTTCCGGATAAATCAAGAATGCGCACACTTACATCTGTAAACTGTGTAAGATGAAAAACTATGTTTACCTCTCCACCTGATGGGTTGGGATGTGCATTGATCTGAAGGGTTTGCTCAAAATCGTTGCCGGGTTGAATCTCTTCTACAGAAGTGATAACCTCACCTCCACAGCTTAACCCCAATGGTCCCCAACCTTTGTTATTGTCTTCATGTATCTCGGCAATTTTATCATTGGGGTCAATGACAGCAAACATCTCCAGATTTTCAGTTTCATAAAAATCAAGGGTGAAAATAAAATCCATCTCAACGGTTTCTCTTCCTCTGGCATCGAGCACATCTGAAGTAGAAAAAATATCCTGCCCATTGATGTCGCTCAATAATTCGCCTCCTTCATCAGGATTACCAGCGTAAAATTGTATTTCAACAGGCTCATCAGTTGATTTCAGACTATAATTCATGATGGTGGCATAAACGGTTACTGTATCATCGGGCAGGGGTGCCGTTTGCGAAAAGAACAGGGATTTTGTGCGGTCTACCTTTGCATCTGAGGGGTCGAGATTGGAATGAATGACATCATTTTTCCAGGGCAGGTTTAATGCCGGATCGGGTAACTGCGAATAATGATCTTCCCAGAAAGTTCCCAGTCCATCGGTAAGAGGGGTTACTTTATAGGTGAGGATGCCCGTACCATCCTGCGACCAGTAAATAAGGGGTTGAGCGGAATAATTAAATTCACCATCGGGCCCCATGATGTTGCCAATATTAAAATCAAAACCTGTTGTACTGCTTACACTTTTGCTGGATATGTTCACAGCGCCCTGGTTATATTCGGCATCAAGATTGAAACCCAACCCCCAGCCTGAAACAGAAAAGCTTGTGGAAACACCTGCCTGCCAGCTGGACGTATTGGTCTCACCAAATGTTTCCTGATAGCTTAAAGACAGATTGTTACTGCCCGAAACGGAGAATCCGATGTTGGCCAGTCCGTCAAAAATAATCGCATTGGGTCCGGCAGATTCAGGAAAATCAGGATATTCCTGAACAGAGTTGATATCAGGATAGGATAAAATATTGCCAGGCTCGTGGTGTGGGCGATAATTTCCGAGGGCTTTGGTTGTAGAAATATTGACCACAATATTGTCGTTGGAAGTTTGGGTAGGAAAAACCCCCAAAACATAATCAACGACCTCCCCGGCAGCATCATAAACCGGGTATTCCCAAACATCAACGGGTATGCGAAAGAAGTGCACCTTATCGTCTATTTTGGCTTCGCTGGTCAGCTTCTGTTCTATCACTACCGAACTCTCCTGCAAATTGCTGAACTGCTCGCCATAGCGTGCTTCAACACTGGCACTGACACTTACCCCGAAACCTCCGCCACCAACACTGGCACCGCTGCTCACTGCCCAGTCGCTGTTCAGTTCAACAGAAGTGATAAATTCATCGGTACTTGCCTGCGAAAAAATGGCACCAAAATTACAGGGTCCGGTTCCGAAGCAATTGTTGATATCATAAATTTCATCGTTGATCATATCCCAATGCACGGGTGGAGCACCCACGATCATCACGGGCATGTAATAATCACATTGATGCAGGGTGCCTTCACCCAGAAAAAAGTCATCACCATCATAATTTCCCAGGTCTAATGCAAAAGCACGATAGGAAAATCCACTTTCGTCTTCAAAAGAAAATTCAGAGATCTGATTGAGATCATAACTATCAGCAGGCGTCTCAAAACTACGCACGGAAAATTCACTTTGGTTGCCTGAAAGGTATTTATGCATGGTCACTACAT
>CAYMLS010000075.1:0-18765 GCA_964390665.1 uncultured Bacteroidales bacterium
GCAATGGCAGAATCAATTCCCTCATTTCCCTGAACAAAAAGACCCTGTCCAAAATCATAAGACTTGTAAATCGACTTTAGCACACGTGAATCAACAGTTTTACTGTTATCAGCAACAGCTACCAATACCGTTAACTGATCTTCATTTATGCGGTCAAGTTTTGTTGTGATGGCAATATTACCGGAATCGCTGTTTTCCACAGCATTCGCCAATAAATTGGTAATAACCTGAAAAAGACGATCCTTATCCGTTGAAATATGATCAGGTATGTTATGGTCATGCTCTACGATAAGATCAAGGTCTTTATGACGTGTGAGGGCATAAAACAAGGATTCTACCTTTGTGATCAGGTCAGAGAATTTAAAACTTTGATTGTTAAGATGAAGCTTTCCTGTTTCCGTCATGGAAAGATCAAGAATATTATTGATAATATTGAGCAGTCCTTCACTGGATTCTTTAATGGTTTTTGAAAGTTCCATTTGCTCTTTGTTCAATCTTGTTTTGATCAGAAAATCCACCATACCCATAATGCCATTGATAGGCGTGCGCATTTCATAGCTCATATTGGCCAGCACGTGTTGCTTGGCTTCAGAAGTTTTGAGCGCAACTTCTGCATTGTATCGCATTTCCTGGCTAATTTTCTGCTCTGTTATATCCTGGATAATAAATACCAATGTTTTCAGATCACTTTTGTCATCATGGATAGTCTTCTTATTGGAGTATATGTTTTTGATTTGTCCCTTATTGGTGATGATCCTGAAAGTAAAGATCTGGGTATCATTCTTTTTGTTTTTCTTAGGACTTTCAAAATAAGAGAGAAAGTTTTTCTTATCTTCTGGGTGTATGATCTCAACAAATTTGTCAAAATCAAAAAACTTCCTTCTTTCGGGCGACACATCGGCAATATCAAAAAAAGTATCAGAGAAAGAGATTTTATCCGTGTTCATATCTTTTTCCCAATATCCTATTTTGGCAATTCTCTGAATTTCCTGCAGTTTTTCCTGGTTTTCGCGCAATACCTTTTCCAATTTTTTGGATTCGATGATCTGACCAAACTTTTCAGAGATATTTTTCAGCAGAATTTTTTCATTAAAATGGAAAGGATCCTTATTGATTTTGGGTTTTTCTTCGAGATAAACGACTTTGAGTTGTCCTAATTTTTTCTTTTGTACTTTGATGGGAACAACATACGACCATGGAGTTTCTTTGAAATTCTTTGATTGGTAAATCTTTTCATCAAAAATGATCTGTACCCCAATATCATGGGAATATTTCAACCCGACCGGAATGATCTCTATGGATTTTTGTATGATGTCTTCAAAAGAAATACCGGGTACACCCGATATATCTGAGATGTCATACAGGCAATTGATCTGCTTGATTTTCTGGTTGAGATTGGAAGTGAGTTCATTGTAAGATTCCTCGGATTTTTTGCGGTCGGTAACATCTGTAATAAGTGTTACAGACCCTTTGGAACGGAGGTTTTCATCGAGTATTGGTGCCGAACTGAGACTGACCCAAAGCATATCTCCGGCAATGTTCTTCATTTTCACCTCATAATGATCGGATATGCCCAGTTTCTGAAGTTCCATTTTATCTTTAAAGAGTTTCTGGTCTTCAAAAGTCAGTAAAAATCTGTCGAGGCTTTCGCCAATCAGAGAACTTCGGTCTTCAATGCCGAGAATTTTAGCGGCTTTGGCATTGATAAACTCAATTTTAAAATTATGATCCAGTGCTATCAAACCTTCATTAAGTGTTTTAATGAGAGTCTGATAATTTTCTTCGCTCTGTCGCAGTGCTTTTTCTGTATTATTTTTTTCGCGGATGGTATTCTTCAGATGTTTTATATGATTTCGTTTTTCTTTTAAACGGTAGAAGACCAGAATGGAAAAGGAGACAGAAAGAAGCAACAACAAAAGAACCATGACCAAAATGATCAGATTGCTTCCTATAGTTGTATTTTCTGCTGTTTGTTGCAGTAAAATAAATCCTGTCATAAATGCTTTGTTATTTTGCAAAACATGAGAAACCGGGTTAGACTCCACAGAAACTTTTGTTATTTCCATGGAGATATCAAACAATACCAGATTATTTCCGTCCTGATGTGCTAAATCATTGGCATAGGAACTGGAATAAGAGAAAATAAAGAGAATAAAAAAGGAGGCGATAAGAGGTTTTACCAGATTAGTTTTGCTTAAAGACATTTGTTATTTTTGTTTCAAGGTAAATGGCATAATGTTTTCAGCAAATTATACGTCATAAAAATTCCATTACGTTTAATTCATTGAAAAATGAAGTGTCGAAAATACAAAAAATTACAGACAAAAGATATTAGTAATTCGTGCAAACTACTAAATATCAATATTTTTCAATCAAACATCAGAAAAGTTTAGACCTTTTGCGGAAAAAAGATAACAAAATGTTTTCAAACCCCTCGTGTATGTTGGCAGGAACAAAATCAATCTGATATTGCATGCATTTTAGCTTCAGGTCAGCAAAAAATTTGTTTACAGATGCATGATACTGATCTTTCATTTCTGCCGGATTTATTTTCAGTTCCTGACCCGTTTCCATATCTACAAAACGGTAAGGCCGGTTTTTGTAGTCAAAGTTCAGTTCAAGATCTTTATCGTATACATGAAAAAGGATCACTTCGTGTTTATTGTGCTTAAGGTGTTGTAAAGCATTGAAAAGGGCATCGGGATCATTGTGTGTCGCCATCATGTCGCTGAATATAATAACCAGCGAGCGCTTGTGTATTTTATCAGCAATTTCATGTAAAACTTTTGCCGGATCGGATTTTTGGTTGAGTTGATCATCGTTTCCAGTAAGCATATTTTCCAAATAACTGAAAAGCAATTTGTTATGCGTAGGGTTGGATTTAACGGGGGTATGAATATCAATTTGATCTGAAAACGTACTCAAACCAACGGCATCACGTTGTTTTTTAAGCAAAAAGATAAGTGATGCTGCTGCCTGGATGGAAAAATCAAGTTTTGATAGTTCTTCTTTGTTTTGAAAAGCAGGAAAAAGCATGGAAGAAGAATGGTCGATCACCAGTTGGCATCTCATGTTTGTTTCTTCCTCGAATTTTTTAACGAACAGTTTTTCAGTTCTTCCGTAGAGTTTCCAGTCTATATGTTTTGTTGAATCACCGGGATTGTAAATTCTGTGTTCAGCAAATTCAACAGAAAAACCGTGGAAGGGGCTTTTATGCAATCCTGTAATAAACCCCTCTACAACCTGCCTTGCAAGTAGTTCAAGGTTTTCAAATTTCTTATATTTTGTTTTTTCGAAAGTTGTGCCCAAGATATCTATGTTTTTATGAGGGAAATGAATACATTAAAAAAAGGGTGCTGTTATCGATACAGGCACCCTTTTGTGTAATGGGTAAAATTTTCAATCTACAATTTTTTAACCAAGCAATCCTTCGATTTTGGTTGTAAGTACTGATTTGGGGACAGCTCCAACCTGTTTGTCAGCAACTTCGCCATTTTTGAAGAAAAGTATGGTGGGTATGTTTCTGATGCCGTATTTGGTAGCTACTCCGGGGTTAGAATCAACATCTAACTTACCTACGATGGCTTTCCCTTCGTATTCAGTGCCAATTTCGGCAACAATGGGGGCAACCATGCGACAGGGTCCACACCATTCTGCCCAAAAATCCACCAAAACCGGTTTATCTGATTTCAATACTAACTCATCAAAATTACTGTCTGTTAGTTCTATTGCCATAATTTTTTAAATTTTAAATGATTTGTTACACTATTAATAGCACTTCAGTTCTTTATTGTTTACACTCAACGTTACACGGTACCAAAAAGTTGTACCGATTGTTTGTTTATGAAACCATAAAATTAAAAAATATTCATCAATTCAGTTTATATTTAAAATTATTTTTTTTCAAAAGTTCATTGAGAAAACCGATGGGCTCCACTTTAATTTTTCTGGAAAGCATTTCCACTGTATTCTTTTCCAGGTCATCGTGTAGTTTAATTCTTAGGCGACACTTCCCCTGGTGTTTATTCACCCTGTCGATGAGAAAATCCACAAATTCATCGTTGATATCGTTGATAGGGATCTCCACCACTAAACCGGTTGCCATTTTCTCAACCAGATCGGTAAGCAGCATCATCGATTTTACTTTCACCTCCAATTGATTAGGATTGTTATACCTTGACTGTACGGAAGCTTTTACAAAAACAAAATTATCTTTTTGCAAAAAATGCTTTACTTTCAGATAATCTTCGGAAAACAAGGTTAGATTGATAGATTCATTATAATCTTCGATGGTAAAGCTTCCAAAAGGTTTTCCTGTTTTGGTAAATTTATGCTGAACACCAATAATGACACCTGCAAAACTCAATTCCCTGTTGCGTAATTTTTCCAGATCCGTAAGGTCGGATAAATTGTGACTGCAATATTGCTCAATCTGGATTTTAAAGTTGTCAAGGGGATGACCAGAGATATACATTCCGGTGACATCCTTTTCTTTTTTCAGCATTTCCAATTGCCCCCAAAGAGGGCAATCGGGTAATACAGGATCTGGTATTGCACTTTCTTCGCTATCACCAAAAAGATTCATTTGAGAGGAATTGCTGTCTTTGGAAACGGCATTGGCGTATTTGATCAGTTTATCGGTAAAAGTGCCGCTGTTTTCGTCGTCAGTCCAAAAAAACTGCGCCCGGTGAACGTTTTCAAAACAATCAAAAGCCCCTGCCATTGCCAATGATTCAATAACCCTTTTGTTCACCGCTCTGAGGTTGATTCTTTGCATAAAGTCGAAAATATTTTTATACGGTCCGTTTTCCAACCTTTCCTGTACAATATTTTCCACGGCACCCTCTCCTACCCCTTTAACAGCGCCCATTCCAAATCGAATTTCACCTTTGTCGTTCACCACAAAATTAAAAGCAGATTCGTTTACATTGGGACCCAGCACCGGAATATTTTGGCGCTGGCATTCCTCCATAAACTGGGTGATTTTTTTAATATCGCTGAAGTTATTGGTAAGCACAGCTGCCATGTATTCGGCAGGATAATTGGCCTTCAGGTATCCTGTCCGGTAGGCTACTACCGAATATGCAGCAGAGTGCGAGCGGTTGAAGCCATATTGGGCAAATTTTGCCATTACATGAAAGATCTCCTCAGCTTTTTTCTTAGGAACACCTTTGTTGGTAGCACCTTCCACAAAGATGGACTTCTGTTTGTCCATTTCTTCCTTTTTCTTTTTACCCATGGCCCGCCTGAGAATATCGGCAGAACCAAGAGAATAACCTGCCATGATCTGTGCCGCCTGCATGATCTGCTCCTGATAGACCATAATGCCATAGGTAGGTGTTAATATCTCTTCCAGCCATTCATGGGCATACTCTGTTTTTTGAAGACCTTGCTTACGATTAATAAAGTCGGGAATGAAATCCATCGGTCCCGGACGATAAAGGGCGTTCATAGCAATAAGATCTTCAACATTGGTGGGTTTGAGTTCACGAAGGTATTTTCGCATCCCTTCAGATTCAAACTGAAAAGTACCCACGGTATCGCCTCTTTGATATAGTTGAAATGTTTTTTCATCCTCCAGCGGTATTTTTTCCGGATCAATGGTTTTGCCATACCTGAACTCAATATTCTTCACACATTCCTTGATAATGGAAAGTGTTTTCAATCCGAGAAAGTCCATTTTGAGCATACCCACCGACTCCACAAATTTCCCATCATACTGTGTGACAGGAAGATCAGAATCTTTTTGGGTACTCAAAGGAATACACTCTGTAAGGTCTGTGGGACCAATAATTACCCCACAGGCATGAATACCGGTCTGGCGATTGGATCCCTCCAGTATCCTTGCAAATTTGAGTGTTTCCTTGATTAGGGGATTGGGATCCTGCAGCGCTTGTTTTAGTTCAGGAACATCTTTATAAGCCTCGTCAAGAGAAGTACCCGGTTTTTCCGGTACCAGTTTCGCCAGGCGATCTGCTTCAGGCAATGGCAATTTCAAAACCCTTGCAACATCACGAATGGAAGATTTTGCACCCATCGTGCCGAAAGTTACAATTTGCGCTACCTTTTCGCGGCCATATTTATTGATCACATAATCCATGACTTTTTCCCGACCCTCATCGTCAAAGTCGATATCGATATCGGGCATGGAAACTCTCTCAGGATTGAGAAATCTTTCGAAAAGCAAACTGTATTTAATGGGGTCTATGCTGGTTATACCGGTACAAAATGCCACCGCCGAACCTGCAGCACTTCCCCTGCCCGGTCCTACCGCCACGTCCATCTTCCTGGCTTCATTGATCAGGTCCTGTACGATAAGAAAATATCCGGCAAAGCCCATATCTTTTATGATTTTCAACTCATAGTCAAGACGCTCTTTTACTTCCGTGGTTACTTCATCATAGAACTTTTCTGCTCCCTGGTATGTGAGGTGTTTTAAATAGTCATCTTCATTTTCAAACCCCTCAGGAAGGGGAAATACAGGCAGCAGAATATCCCGGGTAATTTGATATTCCTCAACTTTGTCAACTATCTCGCGGGTATTTGCCAATGCTTCAGGAATATCAGCAAACAGCGTTGCCATTTCTTCGGGGGTTTTAATATATTCTTCGCCCGAATACTTCATCCTGTCCGGGTCTTCAAGGTCTTTTCCTGTTTGAAGACATATCATGATGTCATGGGCCCGGGCATCCTCTTTATTTATGTAATGACAATCATTGGTGGCAATTACTTTCCGGTTATATTTTCCTGCCAGTTCAATCAGTTTTTTGTTTACAATATCCTGCTCTTCAAGTCCATGTCTTTGCAGTTCCAGATAAAAGTCGTCTCCAAAAATATCGATGAATTCCTGCAGTTTTTCTTCTGCTTTTTCATCGCCTGATTTAAGAATAGCCTGCGGCACTTCACCCCCGATACAGGCAGAGCTGGCAATAATACCTTCATGATATTTACGTAAAATTTCCTTATCAATTCTGGGTGTATAGTAAAATCCTTCGAGAAAACCTATGGATACAATTTTGGAAAGGTTTTCATACCCTTTTTTGTTTTTGGCTATCAGAATAAGGTGATGTCCGCTGCGATCCTGCTTTCCCCTTTTGTTGTGTCTGCTGCTCTCGGTAACATAAACTTCGCAACCTATTAAAGGTTTGATACCATGCGCTTTGGCTGCTTTTGTGAAATGCATGACCCCGTACATGTTTCCATGATCGGTGATGGCAACAGCATTCATGCCCGAATCGGCAACTTTTTTCATCAGTACATCAATTTTTGATGCACCATCGAGGATAGAAAAATTTGTATGTAAATGTAAATGTGTAAAATCCGTCATATGGCATCTTTCGTTATGTTATTCTATCAAAAATATACAAAAAACGGCGGATTTTTGGTTTAACTTGTTCACATTTTCCTACAAGTTATCAACCTCCGTTTTTTGAAAACACAAAGAAATTTTAAAACCTTTTACCGGATCATATTTTACAATCATTGTTTTCCTGGTAAATCCTTGACATTTCTCCCTGCCGAAACAATGACAAAGCATACGTAGATTTTTTCAGAGGTATGTTTACAACGGTTTCACCACCATGAAACAGTGAAACCATCTCACAATCCAACCCAAAACCGGGAAACAATAAGACCTTTTCTGAAGGTTCTGAAAACAAAGTATTTTTTAGTAGGGCGAAAAAACTTACAATTCTGTTGGATGTGTGCGTCCCGGATATTGCTCGAGTGCTTTTTCCAGGCAGATCATTGAATTTTTCAGGTCTTCAACATTCAACACATAAGAGATCCTTACCTGGTTTTTCCCTGCTCCTGGCGTAGAATAAAAGCCAGTTGCGGGAGCAAGCATCACAGTATGATTATTGTATTGAAAATCCTCCAGCAGCCATTGACAAAATTTGTCTGAATCATCGATCGGCAATTTGGCGGTAACATAAAAAGCACCCCTGGGAACCGGACATACCACACCATCGATATTATTCATCATTTCCACCACAGTATCTCTCCGTTGAAGATACTCAGCGAGTACTTCCGAAAAATAGGAATCAGGAGTTTCCATTGCAGCCTCTGCGGCAATTTGCCCTAATGAAGGTGGGCTCAGACGCGCCTGTGCAAATTTCATGGCAGTATTGATGATTTCCTTGTTATGTGAAATAAGGCATCCTATACGCACACCACAGGCGCTGTATCGTTTGGAAACCGAGTCGATAAGTACCACGTTGTTTTCAATACCTTTTAAATTCATCACAGAGTAGTGCTCATGGTTATCATAACAAAACTCCCGATAAACCTCGTCAGCAAAAAGAAAGAGATCATGTTTTTTAACAATCTCGCGCAATACTTCCAGTTCCTCTTTTGAATAAAGGTAACCAGTAGGATTGTTGGGATTGCAAACCATGATGGCTTTGGTTTTGGGTCCGATTGCCTTTTCAAATTCAGAAATGGGAGGAAGTGCAAAACCGGTTTCAATGTTTGATATAATAGGTTTTACTTTCACACCGGCACTTGTGGCAAACCCATTATAGTTGGCGTAAAAAGGTTCGGGAATGATGATCTCATCGCCCTCGTCGAGGCAAGACTGCACGGTAAACAGAATCGCCTCCGAAGCACCAGCTGTAACGATAATTTCATCGGGAGTTACCGGAATACCATGTTTTTCATAATAGGAACAAATTTTCTTCCGGTAAGAAAGAATGCCGGCTGAATGGCTGTATTCTATGACTTTCATATCGAGGTTGCGCATAGCACCAAGCATCGCTTCTGGTGTGGCAATATCGGGCTGACCAATATTAAGATGATAAACCTTTACCCCTTTTTGTTTTGCTTGTTCGGCATAGGGAACCAACTTTCTGATGGGGCTGGCTGGCATTTTACGACCTTTTTCTGATATCTGTGGCATGTTTGATAATATTTTATTTGTAACTAATGGGTGAAATTTTTATCATGGTTCTGATGGCAGTACTACCTCTCCGGAGATGCATATAACAGTTCTGCCTTTTTCGGCGGTGGAATGAATCGTAAGATTGCGGGTAAAAGCTCCTAAACGTGATGCATCATAACGCACCTGGATTTTTTCCCCGCCACCTGCAGCAATAGTTTTCCTGGGCCATGAGGGTACTGATAAACCACAGCTACCCCTCACATTGGATATTTTTAATGGACTTTCTGATTGGTTTCTCACCTCCAAAGTGTAATTCATACTTTCCTTCCATTGCAAAACACCAAGATCAATACATTTTTCTGTAGTATTCAGTTTCATATTTTTGCCATCAAAAACAAAAAAATGCCCGGCATCCTGTCCCTTTAATGGAATACTGATAAAAAGGAATGATATAAAGAACATATACCAAAACACTCTTCCGTATCTGCTTTCCCTATGTATTAATTTTTTCATTGAAATCTTGATTTTCATGGTGTTTGATGCCATTTTTAGAAAAAGAATTACTTCATCACACGTCACTGATCTTTCCGGCAAAATTACAACTTTTTTCATCCACCTCACCCCATTAACTCGCAAAACCATCTATCTAATCTTTATGGAAATTTTTTGGAAGGATAATAAGATTTCCTGCAAAAGGTAAACAGGTAAAACCGATGTTCTTCGGAGTTAAAAAATATCTTGTAAAAATATCTTACTTTTACCTCAAAATAATCGAAGAAAATTTTTGTTTAACCAGCAAAATAATAAAGATGCGACCACTTGAAATTACACTATTGACACCAAATTTAATAACTGATTTTCATCTGTCACGAACCAAACCCCGACGAAGTCAATTACCCGAAAACGATTTTACGAATGGATCTTATAGATAGTTTACCAAACCGAAGGGCGCATTCCAGGAAAGAGCTCTTACAATAATTTCGGCATAATCTTCATTTAAAAACTTATCATATTATGGAAAAAGCAGGAAGGATCATCATATTATTTTTTATAATTAGCTTTTATCAATGTAATCATATGAAAACACAAGACAGAATCCCACCTTTGCCTGAAGAGATTTTTATTTGTCAGGGCAAAGAATTTTCGAATTTCAGTAGCGATACTTTGCGCGCAGAAGGTACTTACAGCCATGCAAAGG
Organism: uncultured Bacteroidales bacterium; assembly: GCA_964390665.1. Lineage (GTDB taxonomy): Bacteria > Bacteroidota > Bacteroidia > Bacteroidales > UBA7960 > SKVR01. The sequence continues at coordinate 10,077 of CAYMLS010000075.1, forward strand.
AGAGCATGGCCAGGAACAGGGCACGAATGGATGCGCAAACCCGGATCGCCTATACTTACCAAACATATTTTGGCAAAACAGAAAAGGGGAATCAAAACGGGGAGACTGCAGATTCTCTTTCGGAAGCAGACAGAGACAAAAAAGTGCAAAGTGTACATCTAACCCTTCAAAATCTGAAGATCATTTGCAGCGAAACAAATTTCGAAAATGGACAGTATAAGGTTAAAGTCATTGCAGAGGTAAATATATACGATATACAACAACCATTATAGTTCTGATTTAATTTACTTCTCAATCACTTCAAATTCGGTTCTTCTGTTGAGTTGCCGTCCTTCCTCCGTTTCATTGGAAGCTATTGGTTTATCAAATCCATATCCTTTAAAAGTAAGTCGTGATGGATCGATTCCTCTTCCGGTAAGAAAATCAACCACTGCTTTAGCCCTTTGCTCCGAGATCCTTTTGTTGACACTGGCAGATCCAACATTATCCGTATGTCCTGCAACTTCAATTTTAATGGAAGGATTATCAGTAAGGAGTTTAATGAGAATGCCCAGTTCTACAAAAGATTCACTGGAAAGGGTATAACTTCCCGAATCAAAGAATATATTATTCAAAACAATACTCTCACCAACTTCAACCCTTTTCAGGTTTATATCGTTGATGATCTCTCTGGCCATTTCATTTTCAGCCACCCTCATATTTTCTGAATGGAAAAGGTAGTCTTCTGCGCTTACCGAAATGCCGTAATTCTTTCCACCCGGCAGTGATATCAAATATTCTCCGGTTTCCGTATTGTTTGTAAACTCAGCAAGCAATTCTTCTGATTCGTTATCATACAGCTCAATAATAGCACTCACCGGATCCTGATCTTGTGCATCAAGTATTTTGCCCCTTAATATTGTCATGGGAATAACCGGAACGTCAATTTGATTTTCCATTAGATTAAAAGCAACCGGTTTGGTATGATGAGCGATAAGATTGTCAAGTGTTGGCGAGGCTTGCGGTTTTTCAGGACCTAAAAATGTGATCATGAAAATATCGCTTCCACCCAGATTATCGGGTGTCATTGTGGAATAAAATGCCCTTTCCCCTTTGGGTTCCATGACAAAAAACATATCATCTCCGGGTGTATTTACAGGATAGCCAAGGTTTTCCGGTTGAGTCCATCTTCCGTTTCTAAATTCTGTTTTGAATATATCCATACCCCCGATGGAATTGTGCCCTTGTGAGCTAAAATACAGGGTAATATCGTCTTCCGCGAGAAAAATACTTGTTTCGTCAAATTCAGTATTTACAGTTGATCCCAGATTTGAAGCATCTTCCCATCTGTCTTTTTCATTTTTGCGGGAAGTCCAGATATCCTTACCTCCGTAACCGTCAGGCCTTTCACTAACAAAAAAGGCTTGTCGACCGTCGGATGAAAACACAATGCCGGTTTCCCGGCTACCTTTCATAGAAAATGGAGAAGGCAGTTTTTTAGGTTTAGACCATTTTTCATTTTTCATGGTACTAACATACAGGTTGCCACCTTTTTCCCCACGATATACAAATAAAGAATTTCCATCAGAAGATGTTCCGGCAATGGCATCGTGGGATTTACTGTTAATTTTTCCCGGAAGTTCGATTGCATCACTAAAGGAATCACCACGCCTGTAGGAATACATTATATTCTCAAAATATTTATGATCTACATCGTCAACTTTGGGATTTTTACCCAGTGGACGGCGGGATGTAAAATACATTTGTCTTCCATTGGGCGAGAATACAGGACTATAATCATCGTATTCTGAATTTACTTTGGCACCCAAATTATCAATAAAAACCCTTATAGGTGTCTGAACCATTTGCATCGCATTTTCACACTCCCTGATTCTTCTGTCAACCCTGCTTTTTTGCTGAATTACCTCCTGAGGTGAAAGAGACTGACGATAAAACCTGAATTGATCTATAGCTTTGTCAAACATATAGTTCTGCTGATAGGCAACACCCATCAAAAAATATACCTCAAGTGTATTTACATTGAGTTCTATAGCTCTTTCCAGGTAGGGAATTGCTTTGTCCCGGAATGCAGAATAAAGATAGCACTCACCCATCCGCAGATTTAGTTGTGCGTTATCGGGGTTAAATTCGTATGCTTTTAAAAAGTAGTCAAGCGCTTTTTCATAATTACCCCAACCATCGTTGTAAAATTCATTTCCCTTTTTCAGGTTCTTTTTAGCTTCTCTTAATCCTTTTTTATCATGCGAAAAGTGCGCTTTGGAAAATTCTTTATTTTGCGCAAATAAATGATTAGAAGTAATTTGTAAAAGAAATATGATCAAAAAAATACGGACAATTTTCATGAGATATTTTAAGTTATGTGATGGATAATACGATAAACCGAACATGTATAAGAGTAGAACACCCAAAATCAATAAAAACAGCAAATACAGAATTCCCTTTGGAATAGAACGATCGTGGGATGCAGCCAGTAGTATCAATACAAATTATTTTCCGGTAAAATGTTCTCTATTTGCAATGTTTTTACCTTTTCTATGAAAAATTTGCGTTCAACTTGTTGATAATTAGTGCATATAAGAGCCTTTTCAATTTAGTTTTATTTTTAGAATAATATTGTTTTTACCTGAGATAGTCTTTTGCCTCTTTAATTCCTAATTCGTATGCCCTGATCCAGTCCTGTCTGGCTCCTTGTTTGTCTCTCATCATTTCCCTGGCGATGCCGCGGTTCAGGAAAGCATCACCCATACGGGGATCATTTTCAATGGCAAGCGAATGATCCGCTGCTGCTCCATCAAAATCATTCAGTCTATATTTTACAATACCTCTGTTTGTTAGGGCTTCTGCATTGTCAGGATCATTTTGAAGGACTTCATTCAAATCGTTGAGTGCCTCTTCAAATCTTTCAAGTTTGGTATATGCAACAGCTCTGTTATTGAGTGCATTCGTATACCCCGGATGCAATTTTACAGCGGTGGTAAGATATTCCACTGCATCGTCGTACTGCTCCAGTTCAATGCGCAAGCTCCCCATGTTGTTAAAAGTAAAAAACATGGTATTATCCAGGAAAACAGCCTGTTGATAATCAGATAATGCTGCCTGCAATTCGCCCATTTTTCGCAGTGTACTGCCCCTGTCATTATAAGCATAGGCAAAATCCGGTTTTATTTCAATACATCTGGTAAAATCACTTAGTGCTTTCTCAAATGCATTGGTTTCAAAATATGTCATACCCCTGTAGTAATAAGCCATATAGAGGTTATCGTTTTTTGAAAGTGCTTCGGAAAAATCCGCGATCGCTTCCTCATATTTCTCCTGCTCTCTGTGTAGTATTCCTTTGGCAAGATATGCCATAGCAAAATTGGGTATTTCGGCAATTACCTTATCGAAATCAACTGTGGCACCAATAAAATCATCTGTTTCAAATTTTACTACTCCCCTGTTGTAATAAGCTCTGTAAAAATCCGGTTTTTCCCTTATGGAAGCATTAAAATATTGCAGGCTTTTTGTCAAATCGCCTTGTTCATAATAAGCAACTCCTTGATTATAGAGTTTCTCTGCTTTCATGGCATTTTGATTACCAATTCTTACAGTATCAGTTTGTTGCGCTGCAACAAAAGTATACTGGAACGTCATAAAAAAGAAGATCAGAAGGTATTTTTGCATATTTTCAACGTTATGAGTTAAACTTTTGTCTGTCTCTGGTAAATGAAATGATAAATTTAATCAAAAGTATTCAATATGTAAGTATGATGCAGAAAAAAAATCAGAAAGGTTGAAAGAGGTAATTCGCCATAAAGCAAAAAAGCAAAAAAAAACCATTGCCGAAACAATGGTTTTTATGTGTTTTTGGAAGAAAAAACATTAAAGTTTTTCAACTTCCATAATAGGTTGCCCTTTGGTAACCTTTGTAGCATTATCCACTAAAATACGATTGATTTTGCAATCAAAAGGCGCCTGTATTTCGTTGAAAAGTTTCATGGCTTCCAGAATACAAATGGTATCCCCCTTTTTTACTTGTGTTCCTTCCACAACGAAAGGTGGCGTATTTTCGCCTGAAGCACGATAAAACGTACCCGCCATCACAGAATCAATGGTTTCACCGGTAACGGGAATATTTTTATCAACAGGTTCGCTGCTTTCCTTTATATTTTCAGATTTATTTAGCGCTGTTTCATTTTTGGGTTCTTCCTGAACAGGAACTGCTTCCTGGGTTTGTAACCCTCTTAATGATCCGTTGGAAGAACCTCCTTTGCTGATGGCAAAATTAAAATCACCTTTTCTGATGATAAGTTCGTTTACTTGCATATGGGAAGCTTTCTCCATCAGGGAAGATATTCCATCATAATCTTCTTTATGCAACATTTTTTTAATATCTGTGTCCAATGATGGTTCATGAGATGCCCCACCATTAGCGGCACTTTTTTCAGCATCTTTGCAGAACTGATTGATTTTCGCCAATTCTTCAATCTCTATATCCGCGGGTGGAAGAGGTCTTTTATCTTCAGGGACTTCTCTCCATTGAAAGTATTCGGTCGCAATTTCCGGAAACAGGCAATAGGACAATATATCCTCTTCGTTTTTGATAAGTTTCGGATTGGAAACATTTTTCATAACATCCGGAAGGATGGGTTGCAGGTCATCTGCAGGTCTGTGATCGATGGGTTTTTCGTCACCAAGAATTTTTTTCACAAATTCTTTTTTGATCGGTGCAGGAGATAATCCATACATACCTTTCACATAATTTTTCACCTCCTGCGGCACGATCTTGTATCTTTCTCCGGCAAGCACATTCATGACCGCCTGAGTGCCAACGATCTGACTGGTAGGTGTAACCAATGGCGGAAATCCTAAGTCTTCGCGCACTTTTGTAACTTCCTCCAGGGCTTCAGGAAGTTTTTCAAGAGCATCCTGCTGTTGGAGCTGCGATCTGAAATTTGAGATCATTCCACCGGGTATCTGATGGATAAGAATTTCTGAATCGATATAAGGTTCATAACCTCTTCCTTTAGAGCGTGAAGGGGTAAGATCGGCAAAATACTTATTAACTTTTCGCATTGCTTCCCGATCAAGATCGACATCATACCCCAGTTCTTCAAACATGGCCACAATGGTTTCAACAGGGGGTTGTGAAGAGAACCCGGCCATAGAAGCGGTGGCACAGTCAATGGCACCTGCACCTGCCTTAACACCTTCAAAATAGGCGGTTTGCGCCATACCACTGGTGGAATGACAATGAATCTGGATAGGAATACTGATTTCCTTTCTGAGTGCAGAAACCAATTGTTGAGACCTCACAGGAGAAAGAATACCTGCCATATCTTTGATGCACAACGAATCGATTCCAAGTTGTACCTGCTCTTTCGCATAGCCCACGTATTTTTCTACCGTATGCGCCGGGCTCATAGTATAGGAGAGCGTTCCCTGGGCATGTGCGCCATGCTTTTTTACAAATTTAATGGCCGCTTCCAGGTTGCGTGTGTCATTAAGGGCGTCAAAAATCCTAAAAACATCAATACCATTTCGGTGAGCAGTTTCAATAAACCTTTCCAACAAATCATCCGGATAGTTTTTATATCCTACCACATTCTGCCCTCTTAAGAGCATCTGAAGCGGGGTTTTTTTTGCCTGCTCTTTAATTTTTCTCAATCGTTCCCATGGATTCTCGCGCAAAAATCTCAGACATACATCAAAGGTAGCTCCGCCCCATACTTCTAAGGAGTAATATCCTACATGGTCTATGGTATCGATAATATCAATAATATCTTTTGTTCTCATCCGGGTGGCCCACAAAGACTGATGTCCGTCTCTCAGTGTGGTATCGGTTATCCTTAGTTTTTGATTCTTCGTTGACATAAAATATAAACATTAAGTGCTTAAAATATTTATTAAACCTTTTGATTCTGGTGAACAAACTTTTCTAATTTCCATGACTAAACATGGGCGGTCTGTTTTCTGTCCATCAATTTATTATTTCCGTTTTTATCAAATCAGATCATTTGCAAAGTATTTTGATAAATGTTGCAGAGATAAAAATCATCACGACAAAGGCAAACATTCGCGATAAAATCAGTGAAATCCCTGATTTATTCAATGCGAGTGCAGTTATTTGTTAAAGCGTGCCTTGCCATGATACAATTTCTTCACTTACCAAAGAATGAAAAATACTGAAGTAAAATGAGCAGGATTTTTCCGAATTGAATTTATCCATCAAAAAATGTTGGCAACAGATGTAAATTTACCCATTGCTGCATATTTCTCAAACCTGTTTTGTTGAATTTCTTCCACGGAAACCTGGTTGAAAATACAAAGATTCTTTGTGATTGATTTTTTGATGGCACGTGCCGTCTGAAGATAATTTTCATGGGCACCACCTTCAGGTTCTTCAATGATCTCATCGATAATATTATGCTTGTATAAAGCATGAGCTGTAAGGTTGAGCGCCTGGGCAGCATCGGGAGCAAATTTGGCATCTCTCCATAAAATGGAAGCGCATCCTTCAGGAGATATAACGGAATAAATAGAGTTGGAAAGCATAAGAATACGGTCGCCCACGCCAATACCTAAGGCACCACCGCTTCCGCCTTCACCAATAACAACAGAGATAACGGGCACTTCAAGAGCAGCCATTTCGGTAATATTTTTGGCAATAGACTCCGCCTGCCCTCTCTCTTCTGCTTCTATACCGGGAAACGCCCCCGGGGTATCAATAAAAGTAACAATGGGTAGATTAAACCTTTCGGCCAACTTCATAAGGCGTAATGCTTTACGATATCCTTCTGGTTTGGCCATGCCAAAATTGCGTTCTATATTTTCGTTGGTATTTTTTCCTTTGTTATGACCAATGAGCATTACTTTGTGCCCGCCAATTTTTGCAAAACCTCCAATGATCGCTTTATCGTCAGAATAATATCTGTCGCCATGAAGTTCTGTAAAATTGGTAAAAACCAGGTTGATGTAATCCTGCAGGATTGGTCTTGAAGGGTGCCTGCTAATTTTAACGATTTCCCAGGCTGAAACATCAGGAGCGTTTGCGCTGCCGTTGTTTTGTTTGTTTTTCAGCTTTTTGTCAAGCACTTTTACAGCTGTAGCTAAAGGCATACTTGGTAGATTTGGTTTATAACTGTATGAATTAATTGCTGAACTTAACGATTGTAAAAGCTAAGCACGTTGCTCAGATAATCTTTAAGATCTTTTCTATTCACAATGGCATCAATAAAACCATGTTCGAGCAGATATTCAGCAGTTTGAAAATCATCGGGTAATTTTTCACCGATGGTTTGTTCTATCACTCTTCTACCGGCAAAACCAATTACTGCGCCGGGTTCAGAGATGTTTAAATCTCCCATCATGGCATAACTGGCAGTTACACCACCGGTAGTTGGATTAAGCAAAACAGAAATATAAGGGATGTTTTTTTTATTAAGGCGTGATATACCAGCACATGTTTTTGCCATTTGCATCAACGACAAAACACCTTCCTGCATCCGGGCACCTCCTGAAGCGGAGAAAACGATGTAAGGAAGGCTGTTCTCATATGCAAAATTAGCGGCCTGGAGTATCTTTTCTCCGGTACCGCTTCCCAAACTTCCGCCCAAAAATCGAAAATCCATGATGGCAGCAACAACATTGAGTTTGTTCATTTTGCCATAACCGGTAATCACCGATTCGGAAATACCTGATTTTTTTCGGTTGGCAATGATCTTGTCACTGTAACTCCCTTTCAGATCAACAAATCCGAGAGAATCGACCGGACTGATATCTGCAAACAATTCATGAAATGAGTCTTTATCGAACAACAATTCAATGCGCTTATATGCATCAATGCTGCAGTGATAATTACAATTCGGACAAACATTATAATTCTCTGTCCATTCTTTCTGCCAAATATGTGAGTGGCATTGTTTGCACTGAACCCAAAGGCTATTTTTTTGCCCTTTTTTTTCTGCAATAGGTTTGTCTAACCAAGCCATAAAAAAATTTCAGTTTTATGAGAAAAAAAATAGTATTATCAAATATTTATCAAACAAAATTTAATAAACACTCGACAAAACAAAAAATTCATTATATAAAAAAGTTATCATCAGACTTATAACCGGGGTAAATATACTTTACAAAAAATTAATAGCCAAAACTTTTTTTTATCATTATAAAACATTTGTATAAACACATTGAACATTAAAACGAACATTTTACCTTTAAAAATATGGAAATAAGTACTTTACAAAAATGACCACTCACTTAATACTAGGTTAATATGGAATCATTTTATCTCATATGCCAACCATATAATTACAGATATTTTTCTGTATTCATTTTTTTAGTTCTCTTTTCCATTACCAAACATAGACAGTAATTTAATATCATAAATACATCTTCATCTGATTGTAATTTGATTAATTCAGTTCTCGTTTTTTCAACGAGAGATCTCACTAACAATCCTCCGACTTCATGTCAGAGTTTTTTTCAATTATAATCATCCTTGTGTGTCAAAATTTTTATCATGGTTCGGTTCATCTTACCAAATGCCAGTGATAAAAATAGTTTTTCTGGTTTTTACGCAAAACCCATGAAGAGGTTATAAGCGAAATTTACAAACCAAAAGAAAATTAAAAAGTAATTAGTGTCAGCAAGAAAACTCCTGCTTTTTGTGTCTTTGATAAGAAATCGTCAAAGACAAGGCTTTCGAAGT
>CAYMLS010000076.1:0-9654 GCA_964390665.1 uncultured Bacteroidales bacterium
AAAAATATTTATTATTACAAAATATTAGGTTCTTTTTTATTGATGAATCTGATTTTTTCAATAGTCTTTGGTCAAAACGTTACCGTAACCGGCACTGTAACTGATGAATCGGGGTTGAGTCTTCCCGGGGTGAATATCCTGGAAAAAGGGACTTTAAACGGTGTGGTAACTGACAATGAGGGTCGGTATAGTATAACCCCGGATGATACAGATGCCATCCTGGTTGCCTCTTTCATAGGGTACGAAACACAGGAAATTTTCCTTGATGGTCGTACTAACATTGATATCGTCATGAAACCCTCTGCCACTTCTCTTGAAGAAGTTGTGGTGGTGGGGTATGGCAGTCAGAAAAGAGCCAGTCTGGTGGGTGCTATTTCCACAGCACAAGTGGATGAGATTCAAAACATGGCAGCAACCAACCTTTCCAACTCTCTGGGTGGCAGGATTTCCGGTGTAATAACCCGAAGCAACGAAGGACAACCCGGAAACGATGATGCTACCATCCTTATCAGGGGAAGAAGCACTACCAATGATGCTTCGCCATTGGTTTTGGTTGATGGTGTGGAAAGCTCTCTCAACCGAATCAATCCCAACGATATTGAATCTTTTTCTGTGTTGAAGGATGCTTCTGCAACGGCTGTTTACGGGGTAAGAGGTGCCAACGGTGTCATTCTTATTACCACCAAAAGAGGTAGGAGTGGTAAACCTGTTATCACCTTCAACTCTCAACTCAGATCGCATAGCATCATCACTTTTCCTGATTTTTTAAATGCTTACGATTTTGCCAGACTTTACAATGAGGCAAGAATGAATGACGGCAACAATCCTGAATACACCGAAAATGATCTTGAATTATACAGAACCGGTGAGAGTCCGTATACTCACCCTGATGTGGATTGGTACAACCTGATGGTTCGTCCTTCTTATCCCGAACACAGGCACGACATAAGCATGTCGGGGGGTGGCGACCTGGGCAGGTACCGGGTGTCGGCAGAATATGTTTCCCAGTCGGGGGCCTATGAGCAATGGGACGACATGGAGTATTCCACCAACAATGCTTACGACCGCATCAATATCCGAACGAATTTTGATTTTGATCTGCATGACAACACCCGCCTGCAGGTAAACCTGATGGCAAGAACCGAAAATATTAATGCTCCCAATGCAGGTGATTATTTTGGCGGATCCCGCACCGGTTTCTGGGATAATCTGGTGGTTACCCGTCCCAATGCCATGGTACCCCACAACCCGGATGGCTCTTTTGGCAATACCCTGGGCAGTCGCAATGTGGAAAGAGGATACATGGAACTCAGACAAGGAGGATACAGAACCACCAGAAGAAATGCTCTCGAAGGGAATATCAGACTGGAGCAGGATTTCGACTTTTTGCTCAAGGGATTGGGAGGAAGAATCATTGTGAGCCGGTCAAACAGCGACGGATATAACAGGGTACTCAATGAATCTCCTGCCTCTTTTATGTATAACCCGATAGATTCCTCCTATACCCAGATAACAAGAGCAAGTCTTCCCTCTTATTCACTCTCCAACGTTCAGTTCAGAAAATTAAATTACATAGAAGCTGCCCTTACATACGAAAATACTTTTGGGGGCGATCACGATCTGGGTGGTTTGTTTCTTTATAATATCAACCAAAGAACTTTCGGATCCAATCCTCCTGCCAGCCAGTTAGGGTTTGCCGGTCGACTGACCTATGGTTACAGGAATAAATATTTTGCCGAATTTAACCTCGGATACAATGGATCAGACCAGTTTCAATCCGGAAACAGATTCGCTTTCCTGCCTGCTGGTTCTGCAGGATGGACCATCTCAGAAGAAGATTTTTTTCAGGTTGATTTCATCAACCACCTTAAGGTAAGGGGTTCTTATGGAACTGTGGCCAACGACCGCATCGGAGGATTCCGGTATTTATATGAATCTTTGTACTTCGAGGGTTTCCCCTCCGATAACAATGCTGCATGGAATACAGGTATCAATTTTGGGATCAACCCTGATGTAAGACCTCATATTGAAGAAGGATCAATGGGTAATGATGAGGTTACCTGGGAGATTGCTGTAAAACAAAACGTGGGTATGGATTTATGGATGTTTCAAAATCTTTTCAGAATTTCGGTGGATCTTTTCCAGGAAAAAAGATCCAATATTCTGGCGCGCAGAAATACCATCACCGATGTTTTCGGCGTATCATCTGATCAGTTGCCGCCACAAAACATAGGAGAGGTGGAAAACAAGGGCATTGAAATGGAACTAAGAGCATTGCCTTCCCTCGGTGAGTTTAATTTCACTTTTACGGGTAATTTGTCTTTTGCCCGAAACAAAAGGGTGTTTTTTGATGAGGTACTTCAGGAATTTGATTATATGAATCAAACAGGAAAACCCATTGGCCAGTATTTTGGTTACCAGTGGACAGGCGATTTTTATTCTTTTGAGGATCTGGGTTATGTTTGGGACGATGATGCCGGTGATTATTTCCTGCCCGAAGACGCTGAACCTCTTGTGCCCATCCCTACTGACGGCGTGCAGCCAGGTGACCTTATGTTTGTTGACCGGAATGATGATGGCATCATTGATACCTATGACATCGGCGATATCGGATACTCCGGAACACCTGAATTTCTCTATGGTTTTAATTTTGGTGTCGGGTTCAGGGGAATCAGTTTGAATACCTTCTGGCAAGGGGCGGGCAATTTCTCCAACAATGTAAATTATTTGCGTGAATTTGTCAATGGTGCTCAGGCGCATCAAATACATCTCGGGCGGTGGGCATATTTTCCTGAAATGGGTGTTGATACCCGCGAAACGGCTACCTACCCCAGGTTGGGTGTTGATGGATCACCACAAACCAGAAAGCAATCCACTTTCACCACTTTTGTTGCAGATTATCTCAGATTAAAAAATGTTGAACTGGGATACTCTCTGCCTTCCAGATGGTTGGAAAGTCTGCAGATCACCGAGGCAAGGGTCTTTGTTAACGGTTCCAATTTACTTACATTCAGTGAATACGATTATATTGACCCTGAGTCACCGGGTGGTAGTGCTTCTTTCTACCCTCAGTCAAAATATTATGGTGGTGGCTTATCTGTCACTTTCTAGGCTTTTGATAAAATCATGATCTTATTCTTAAAATCTAACAAAATGAAAGCAATGAGTATATATCGAAAAATAAATGGTAAATATTCGATTCTCCTGGGTTTATTATTTTTGTCGGTTGCCTGCACTGATCCTGACGACTTGCTTGACAGGGAAGATACGGGCGATCTGACGAAAGAGCAGGTTTATTCGGATATTATCTTTGCCGACCGTGCGCTGAATGATCTTTACCGGCGGATACCCAATGTGGAAGCCGACAGGCAAAATACCATGGGGCGTTTTAGCGGCGATGTCTTTTTGCAGGGTGGTACCGTGTATGGGCAGCCCATGATCAACTGGTCTAATGCATTCGGGTTTATTTCGGGTGGATGGAATGCAAGCAATTGTATCTTTAGCAGCGAATCATACCCTGGCAACGAATGGATGAATGTGTATGAAAGAAACTACCAGAGCATCAGAGCCGCCTGGTTATTTCTCGAAAATATAGAGGATGTTCCTTTTAATAATGAATTTGGATATGGGGCTGAGCAGCTTGCTCAAAAAAAAGGAGAAGCAAAATTTTTGCTCGCTTTTTTCCATCATGAACTGATGAAATTCTTTGGTGGGGTTACCATTGTGGAACAAAGTCTGGAAGGGGGAGAAGAGGTGATCACAGCTCCCCGCAATACCTATGACGAGAATGTGGAATTTGTAGTGGGACTGCTTGATGAGGCCAGCGAGGTACTACCTGAGCAATGGCCGGGATCAGAACATGGACGGGCAACAAAAGGTGCTGCCCTGGCCTTAAAAGCAAGGGTTTTGCTGCATGCCGCCAGTCCTCTTTTCAATGATCCGCAAAACCCTGACGATTCTCCTTTCAGAGGGCAGTATAATCCCGATAAATGGGTTTGGGCTGCTGAAGCCGCCGCTGAGGTGATCAATATGAACCAATATCAGTTGCATCCCGATATCTCTACCTTGTTTCAAACCCGCAACAACAGTGAAATGATTTTTGTACGACTTCAGCAACTGGCTTCATGGCCTTCATTGCAAACATTTCCTCCGGGTCTGGGATTAACATTTCAAAATACAGGAAGAAACCAGGGTACCTACAACATCCTGAGCCAATACAAAGTTATCAAAGACGGGCAGGCATACGATCAGAACGACCCCGAATCGGGGTGGGATATGCAGGACCCTTATAAAAACCTTGACCCACGATTCTATCGCGATTGGATTTACAATACTGCCCGTGTAAGAGGGGTGGATGTTGAAATGTATGAATTGGGCAACAATGTGAGTGCCGCAGACAGGGCAAAAAATTTAACCACCAACACATGTTCCTATCATATCATGATGAAGTTTGGAAACCTCGAAAAAGATTTTGAATGGTCGCAGGACTCACAGCATAATTTTATGCATCTTCGGTATGCTGAAGTATTGCTCAATTATGCCGAAGCGATGAACGAAGCTTTTGGTCCTGAATCGGATGCCCTGGGTGTAGGCCTTACTGCACGCGATGCCATCAATGAAATAAGAAGGCGCACTACTTTTCCCGACCGTGAGGAGTACATGGGTTATACGGGTGGCATGCCTGATGTTCCCGTGGGTTTTTCAAAGGACAGAATGCGTGAAGAGATCCATCAGGAAAGAAGGGTAGAGCTAAATTACGAGGAACACATATTTTTTGATCTGAGAAGATGGATGGAACCGGTGGAAACACAACAAACCGCTTACTGGCTGGTGCCAATACTGCACAGAGACGAGGACGGAAACCGCTATTTCGAATATAAATTAGAGGAATACGAAAGGGCATTTACCGAAAGTTGGCGACTTATGCCTTTGCATAACGAACAGTTAATTCTTAATCCCTCACTGGAGCAAAATCCAGGATGGTAAAATAGAACAACCAGGTCAACGGTTTTTTACTTTCAATAAAATACTTGGTTATAAATTATTTTCAATGATACTATGAAAATGAAAAAAAATGCAGCAGTTTTGGCTTTGGCAACCCTTGCTTTTTCGTGCAATAGTGACGGACAAAAGGAAAATGCCACCGAAGAAGAAAAACAAAAACCGCTCAATGTCTTATTTATTGCTGCAGATGATTTGCGATATCAGGCAAATGTTTTCGGTCAGGAACAAATGATCACACCCGGTCTTGATCGTCTTGCTGAAGCAGGTGTTCGTTTTAACAATGCTTATTGCAATGTTCCGGTTTGTGGTGCATCCAGGGCGAGTTTGCTCAGTGGGGTCAGACCAACGCAAGACCGGTTTGTGAATTTTTACGCCCGAAAAGATCAGGACTTTCCCGACCATCCCAGCTTACCCATGTGGTTTAAAAACAAGGGTTACACAACAGTTTCTTTGGGTAAGATCTATCATCATGGCGATGACGATCTGCAGGCCTGGAGCATGCCACCCTGGGACCATCAGCAGGAGATCGGTGTGGGATGGCAATCATACATCACAGAGAGAGCGCACCAGATCATTGATGCCAACAGAACTGCTGAAAACCCGAATCAGGTGATCGGACCAGCATGGGAAGCGGCTGATGTACCCGATAATGGATACCCCGATGGATTGCTGGCAGAGAGGGCTATTGCCCAATTAAAGAATTTTTCCCAATCCGGTGAATCTTTCTTTCTCGGGGTTGGGTTTACAAAACCTCACCTGCCTTTTAATGCGCCTAAAAAGTACTGGGATATGTATGATGAAAATGACCTGCATCTTGCCGATAATCCTTTTAAACCCATTGATGCACCCGATGCTGCCATGCACGAGTGGGGCGAACTGCGGAATATGTACCACGGAATGCCACAAGAAGGACCGGTTTCTCAGCAAACAGAAAAAAAACTTGTACATGGTTATTACGCCTGTGTTTCATACGTGGATGCGCAAATCAACAAACTGTTGGATGCCCTTGAGGAATACGGACTGGAAGAAAATACAGTGGTTGTTTTTTGGGGTGATCATGGGTTTCATCTCGGCGAACATGGATTGTGGGCCAAACATTGTAATTTCGACAGGGTGTTGTCCGCTCCGATCATTGTAAATTCACCAGGTATCAGCAAGAACCAAACGACCAATACCCTGGTTGAATTCATCGATATTTATCCTTCTGTGGTTGAGTTGGCAGGTTTGGAAAAACCAGATCATCTCGATGGGAAAAGCTTTGTTCCTACACTTAAAAATACTTCCGTGAAACACAAGGACGCTGTTTTCAGCAGGTACATCAATGGTGAATCAGTCAAAACAGACCAGTATCTATACACAGAGTGGGTCAACGGTGATGGACAAATATCTGCTCGTATGCTGTATGATCATGAGAACGACCCGAAAGAAAATAGAAACATTGCAGAAAATCCTGAAAATAAACGTATTGTGGAAGAACATCACTTGTTGCTTAAAGAACTGAGGGAGTCCTTTGAATAATTCGCATTGTATATCTTTTGATCTACTATAAAAACGAATTACATTAGAATGACTTTATTTTTCATCAGTAACCAACTGGTTAGTAGTAAATAGTGCTTGTTTTTTAGTTAGTTGTAAGTAGTAGTTGGTAATTGAAAAACCTGGAAGAATTTCCAGGTTTTTTTTTTCTTCCTCCTTGAAAGAAAGATCAAAGAATGTATATTACGAATGGCATAGAAAAACAAAGAAGTTATTCAGGAAAAAAGTATTCTTGTCTAAGTATTACAAAACAACCTTCCTCATTGTCCGTTTACCTTTCAACATAAAAAATTCCACTGCGAAAACTCGTGTTCGGAGAAATTCGTGCAATTACCATGTTATTTGTCTGAATATCAGGCATTATGATTTGTGTCAATTGGCTTCGCCGAGCTAACGGTTCATGTAATTTGTAGAAAATATACTTTTTAGAGTGGATTCATAAAATCAAAACGAATACAATCATGGTGGTTATAGGTGAAATTATCAAAAAATCAGTTGAAATTGTGGATAAGATCGTAGGTGATCCGGATCCTGTTGAAGCACAGCAGGAGGTATTAAAAGAACTCCTGGAAAAAGCCTCCCACACCTCATTTGGTCTTTATTATCAGTTTGATTCCATATTGAAAAGCAACGATCCTGCAAAAGCGTTTGCAGAAAAGGTCCCGTTTTTTAGTTATGATACAATGTATGAATCCTGGTGGAAAAAAGTGGTGGAGGGTGCACCCGACATCACCTGGCCGGGAAAAGTGAAATATTTCGCCCTTTCCAGCGGCACTACCAGCGATAAAAAACGAATTCCTGTAACGCAGGAAATGCTTGCCTCCATCAGGAAAGCCGCTTTATATCAGATAAAGGGTGTATCTGATTTCGATCTTCCCTCTGCTTTTTTTGAAAAGGAAATACTCATGTTTGGAAGCAGTACGAATTTGAAAAACAACAATGGACGCCTGGAAGGGGAGATCAGTGGTATCAGCGCCAGCCAGCTGCCATTTTGGTTTGAGGGATACTACCGGCCTGGTAAAGAAATATCTGCTATTGATGATTGGGATCAAAGGGTTGAAGCACTCGCCAAAGAAGCTCCCAAATGGGATATTGGAAGCATCTCGGGGATCCCCTCATGGATAGAACTGATGCTGAAAAAGGTCATGGAATACCATGATGTGAAAAGCATTCATGATATCTGGCCCGACTTTCTGGTATATACTTCTGGTGGTGTTGCTTTTGAACCTTACCGCAAAAGTTTTGAGAAAATTACTTCCAAACCCATCATTGTCATCGATACCTACCTTGCCTCAGAAGGGTATCTTGCCACCCAGGTAAGAAAAGAAACTGATGCCATGGCGTTGATTACCAACAATGGCGTTTATTTTGAATTTGTGCCCTTTGCACCCGAAAATCTTCTTGAAGATGGAAGCATAAAACAAGGTGCTCCCGCTTTAAAAATTGACGAGGTAGAAGAGGGTGTTGAATATGTTTTGCTCATCAGTACCGTGGCAGGCGCATGGAGGTATATGATCGGGGATACCATTGTTTTCACTGATAAAAAAAGAGCCGAAATAAAAATTACCGGACGAACCAAACATTTTCTAAATGTAGTGGGGTCGCAATTGTCAGTTATACAGATGAATAAGGCAATGGAACAACTTCAGTCAGAATTCGGTTTCCAAATCAAAGAATTTACAGTGGCTGCTGTGCAGGAAAATGAAGAGTATATTCACAAATGGTACCTCGGGACAGATGGGCGTGTGGAAAACAACGAAGATGAAATTGCTGGTCGTTTGGATGAAATTTTAAAGGAAAACAATAAAAATTATAAAGTAGCAAGAAGCAAAGCACTAAAAGGGGTGAAAACCACCATTGTCCCGGTGGAGATGTTTCAGAAATGGACGGAAGAAACAAAACAAAAGGGTGGTCAGGTTAAAATACCCAGAGTCATGAAAGAACAGGATTTCAGAGAGTGGGAATCCTTTGTTCATGAAAACTAAATTATTTTCTCAGACTTTTGTTATCTTTTTTTACTGTATATTTCTCTTATTCCGCAGGGTTTCGTATATTTGAACCACAAAAGTTGAAGTTTTACTGAAAATTTACCTGCTCTGATCGATTCAAAAGTATGATCTTTTTATTCCTTGTATAATCCATGCATTCAATAAACTGAAATAGCAGCCTGGACGCACGGGCATAGTTGGTTTTTTCAGGTTTCTTAATTCATTCCGGGAAGAAGCATGGAAAAATATAAATATACATCATACGCTTCCTGATATTTTTAGAGAATTCATCTTAAACTGTATCATTAAATATAAATATGTCTGATAAAAAGTTTATTGGCGCCCATGTAAGCGCCGCCGGAGGGGTTGAAAATGCGCCCGTTAATGCTGCCAATATTGGCGCTACTGCTTTTGCTTTGTTCACCAAAAATCAAAAACAATGGTTCTCCAAAGCACTTACCGATGAAAATATTGAAAAATTTAAAATTAACTGCGAAAAGTTTGGTTACGGAGCACAGCAAATTTTACCCCACGATAGTTATCTGATCAATTTGGGGCATCCTGAAGAGGAGGGAGGTTTGAAAAAATCGAGAAGGGCCTTTTTAGATGAAATGCAAAGGTGTGAACAACTGGGAATTGCGCTGCTCAATTTTCACCCGGGAAGCCATTTAAAAAAAATATCTGAAAGTGATTGCCTGAAAAGAATCGCTGAATCCATTAATATGGCATTGGATAAAACAAGAGGCGTAACCGCGGTGATAGAAAATACTGCGGGACAGGGAACCAACATGGGTTACTCTTTTGAGCACCTTGCCACGATCATAGAGCATGTAGACGATCAAAACAGGGTAGGGATCTGCATTGATACCTGCCATGGATTTGCTGCCGGATATGATTTTTCAACTGAACTGGGATACGAACAGGTGTGGAGAGATTTCGATCAGATCGTGGGTATGAAATATCTGAAAGGGATGCATCTGAACGATGCCAAAAAAGAATTAGGAAGTCGCGTTGACCGTCATGCACCGATTGGCGAAGGGTATATGGGCAAGGAAACTTTTGCCCGTTTGATGAAAGATGACCGGCTCAACAATATCCCTTTTATTCTGGAAACTCCACAACCCGA
>CAYMLS010000076.1:9754-18526 GCA_964390665.1 uncultured Bacteroidales bacterium
TGAAAGATGACCGGCTCAACAATATCCCTTTTATTCTGGAAACTCCACAACCCGACCTCTGGCCGGAGGAGATCGCATGGTTGAAAGAACAGGTTTCCTGAAGGTGATTATTTCCGAAAGGAGTTTGGTTTTTTTTTGTAACCATAGTGCTGGCTGGTATAGGTATAAAAAGTTTTGCACACCATCACAATTTCGGTTTCAGGATCCTCCGGACAGAATAACCCGGAATAGTCTGCCGTGGCAGTATTTTTTTATTTATAACCGAACAATAGCATAGATAACAGAGAAAAGCATTTGAACTAACAATTCTAAAAAAAAAGCATATGAAGAGTATTACGCAATTGGCATCACTTGCATCTGTAGCACTGCTAACTACATCATGTCAGGAAAATCCCCAAAAAACAGAAACAACAGAATTGCCCAACATTATCTTTATTGTGAGTGAAGATAACAGCCCTTTTCTGGGATGTTATGGCGATGATCAGGCCCATACCCCCAATATTGATAACCTTGCCGCCCAGGGCATTCTTTATGAGAATGCATTTTCTGTGGCACCGGTATGTGCTCCCTCAAGGTCATCTCTGATAACGGGCATGTATGCAAGTAGTTTGGGCAGTCACCAAATGCGATCGCAGGTTGCTATTCCCGAAGAATTCCATTTCTTCCCTTACTATTTGCGCCAGGCAGGGTATTATACCGTCAACCGCCAGAAAAAAGACTACAATATCATTGATCAGGATGATGTTTGGGATGATGATCAGTGGTGGGAATATGAAAACATGCTGAAAAACAGACAGGACAGTCAACCTTTCTTCGCCATGTTCAATACCTTTATGAGTCATGAAAGTAAGATTCATGGTGAGAGAGAAGATGATATGTTGCCTTATTTCAGGAGTGCTGCCATCGAAAGTATGACCGGAACACCTGCCTCAGAAGAGCGCACAAACAAATTTAATTTCCTGCATGATCCTGATAACATGGATATCCCCCCTTATCATCCTGAACTGGAAACGATTAAAGAGGACTGGGCAAGGTACTACGATTGTGTAAGCATGATGGATGATGAAGTGGGAGAGCTGCTCAAAAACCTTGAGCGGGACGGTTTGCTGGAAAACACCATTGTGTTTTATTTCAGCGATCATGGTGGTGTATTGGGCAGAAGCAAGCGGTTTACCTTTGAGTCGGGATTGCGTATACCCATGATCGTGAGGGTTCCTGAGAAATACAGTCATATTACCGAAATGCAACCGGGGTCACGTACCGACAGGCTGGTGGCGCTGATCGATCTGGCACCCACTGTGCTGAATCTGGTGGGTTTGGATATACCGGAACATTTTCAAGGTTATCCCTTTCTGGGCGAAGAATCAGAAAGCGAACAAAAATATACCTTTGGTTTCAGAGGTAGAATGGACGAAAGGTACGATTTTTCGAGAACCGCCCGAAGTAAAGATTTCCGGTATATCCGGAATTATATGCCCCATCGTCCCTGGGGGCAAAGGGTAAACTACCTGTGGAGGGCAAAAAATATGCAGGCATGGGAAGATGCCTATCTGTCGGGAGAAACCAATGAAACGCAATCACGCTTTTGGGAAAGCAAACCTGTTGAGGAACTTTATGATATCCATAACGATCCGCACAATGTCCACAACCTTGCCGGTGATCCTCAATACAGCGAAACATTGCAGGAAATGCGCGAAGCAACCGCTGTGTGGATGACTATGATCAATGATAAGAACTTTATCCCGGAAGGTGAATTTCTGGCACCTCTGGAAGATACAACTGCTTTTGAATATTATTACAACAATTCTCAGTATGATTTCGAAAATATTAAAATGACTGCCGACAGGGTCATACACGGCAACACTGAGAACCTTGATTTTATTGAAGAATCCTTGCAGAGTAATGATCCGGTGATCCGGTACTGGGGCGCTGTCGGATGCTGTATACTAAAAGAGCAGGCAGAACCTTTGAAACCAGCGCTTAAGGAAAAATTAAACGATCCTTCTCTGGATGTGAGAATTGCAGCCGCAGAGGCATTGTACTTTATGGGAGAAAAAGGGATGGCAAAAAATACACTTCGCGAAATACTGCAAAGTGATAAGTACGAAAAATACGGATACTGGGAAGCGATTCGCACACATGCCCTGAATGTTGTAACGCTCATGGATGAAAACGATATCAGTGATCTCAGTTCAGAAATAATTCAACTTGCCCGTGCTGATTTTGGTTACGATTCAAGAATTGCCGAATATCTTCTGGAAGAAAAGTTGCCTTAGGTGAACCGAAACATGCCAAAATTTTTGACACAGTTCTACTGAGTATGTCGAAGTACACGCACATGATGATAATTCGCGGCATGTAAAGCATGCAGACAGCGTATTGGCAGGCTCTCTCGTTGAAAAAACGAGAACCGGATTAATCAGATTATAAACAGATGACGAGTTTACTTTTTGTAAAGTACTTATTTTTCTATTCTAAAACCCGACAACATGCAATATCAAAAATTAGGAAAAAACGGTCCCCTGGTATCAACTGTTAGTTTTGGCGCATGGGGCATCAGCGGCCGCGACTGGGGCGCCACCAACGACGAAAAATCCCTTCAGACCATTCATGCAGCACTCGACAAGGGTGTCAATTTTATCGATACCGCAGATGTTTACGGATTCGGCCATTCAGAAGAACTGATTGCTCAGGTTTTGAAGGAACGATCTGACAGGCATAAGGTGATCATTGCCACCAAAGCAGGTAACAACTTTTATCCCTTTATCGGAGAGGATCATGATGTTACCCCTGCCAATATTGACTACTCTGTAAAACATCTTGAGTTTGCCGCAGAGCAAAGTCTGAAGCGTCTCCAGGTTGATGCTCTCGATATTTTCCAGCTACACAGTCCCTCGATCGATATCCTCGAAAAGGACGAACCCTGGGAAGCATTGGAAAGATTGAAAAAAGCAGGTAAAATAAAGCATGCCGGATGGAGTGTGCAATCCTTTCAGGAAACGGCACAAGCCCATATTCTTGAACGACATCATGACCTTATTGATGTGATTCAGGTACGGTACAACCTCCTGGAAAGAAATGCCGAAGAGGTTTTGTTTCCCATGGCCTCGGAATACGGCACAGGAGTTATTGTGCGTATTCCCATGCTTTTCGGGTTTTTGTCCGGCAAGTTCAATTCGCAGTCGACCTTTGCCAAAAACGATCATCGGCGGTTTAATCTCTCAGCGGAAAAACTTCAGGCTTACCTGGATCAGTTGAAAGGGTTTGAAAAGGTTTTTGAAATCTACGATGAATACTCTCCTGCACAACTTAGTCTTCGCTTTTGTCTTTCCCATCCTGCCACGCATGTGGTTATTCCGGGAGGAAAAACGCCGGAACAGGTCAATGAAAATTTAAGGGCATCCGATCTGGATCATATTTCGTACGAGAATTTTTTGAGGGGCTGACGCACTGCGAAATTTAAACATCCACGTGTTTGTCAGTATTATGGTCATGGCCCGGTTCATCTTGTATCCAGTGGTGAACAATTGTTCTCAATGATTCAATTTTGATAAAGCAAATAACAAAATGAATGATCATCATGAACAATCCTGATAATATAACAGGTTCTGCTTTCAATCCCCAATGTCCTGTAATGCCTAAAAATATCAAAGCGTAAATCAACATATTATATTCAAGAGAAACAAAATCAAAACCATAGCGTATATGAGACGTCATTTTTATCCTGTTGTTTTTGTATCTGATTTTCAGATAACATAACATAGGAAGATAAATTTTCAAAACCACCTCATCCGGATGGGTGAAAACATCGAGAGAATAACGATAACGGTAAAACCGGAGTTTTACAATGATTTTTTGTATGTCGAATCCTTCTTGTTCCATCGGTTTATGATTTTAACCATATTTCAGCATCTTCTATATTGATAAAGGCTTTTACCATAAGCCCGCGGTTCACGGTCACATTTTCCCAGAATTCGGCATCGTTAATGCCAACAGATTGGCAAACAATGGCTACTTTTCCAATTCGTGGTGCCGTTTCTGAAACAAATTTTGCATAATCAAAAGTTTCTGTAACGGAAAGTTTATACCGAAGATCTCTTTCATCGCAAAGAATTTTGGTACAAGCAAAAGATGTTGCCGCATTTATAATTTTCATTGCATACTCTTTTACCTCTTGTATGCTTTCATCTATTCCAGAGGTTGTTACCCTTAACAGATCATTTTGTTTTTCAAAATTTACTTCAATTGCCATAAAAATAATTGATTTTTCAGATGAATAATACACTTTGTTAAATCCGATACCATCATGGTGTCAACGATGAAGCAATTTTTTTGTTGAACACTATTGATTTATTTTTAGGTTATAGAGTTTAAGTATTTGAAATATAGTTTTTTAAATAACACGATGCAATGAAAAAATCAGACATCGGATCCGTTCATTTTTTTTTACGCCTGCGGACTATGTTAAGAAGTCATGCCCATCATTCCCTCCACAAATGATTTTTTAAGGTCTGAAAATGCATATAATTTAAAATCGAAATTAACCATTCCATTTCAATTGTTTAAAAATGCAAATATAAATCATTTCAATATGGAATTTTTAAGTGAATCACGCGAATTGACTGATCTGTATTTAATCAAATTATAACCAGATGAACCGGGCCATGTCAAAGTTTTTGTCATGGCCCGGTTCATTTATTTTTCAGAAAGAACAAGTCTGCAAATCAACTCTGAATTCGGTTTACCCCCATTTTTGCATCACTTCTGGTCGCAATAAAAAAAGGGCAACCCATGCTCCAAAAATCAGTGGTTCTATATTACCTGCTCCCCGGATGAAAGTGATGTAACTGTCAGTCTGGTTAGCTCTGATCGTTCTGAAAAATGAATTTTCTGCAATTTGTAAATCTTTTGTTTGTGCAGTCAAATTCGTCATGCAAAGAAAACAAATAAATTCAAACAATAAATATGTTTTCAGTTTTTATTTTTTTGAACTCCTATGATTTTACCAGTTTCTTTTGCTGTAATATGTCACGGTTAAATGCATAATTTTTAAACGGAACCTTGAAAAACAGCCGATAGAGCACCGGAACAAATAAAAGTGTGATCAGGGTGGCAAAGAACAATCCGAAAATAATGGCCAGGGTGAGTGGTTCCCAAAGTAAATCACCTGAAAACCATAAAGGTAGCATCCCCAAAGAGGTAGTCAGAGTGGTGAGGATGACTGGTCTGAACCGGTTGTTGGCTGCTTTGAGAATGGCATCGCGTCTGTCCACATCGGGGTTTTCTGATAATTCCACATCAATCCGGTCGATGAGAATAATGGAGTTGTTCACCACAATTCCTGCCAGGGCTATCACACCCAGCACACCGAAAAAACTGACAAATGACCCTCCAATAAACCACCCTGCCACCACGCCGATCATACCGGGTGGAATGGAAAGCATAATAATAGATGCTTTGCGGATAGAGTTAAACTGCAGGATCAGCAACAATACAATGATAAAAAATGCCAACGGTAGATTTGCAAATATAGCGCCCAGGTTTTCCGCTTTATCTTCATCCTCGCCGCCCAATTCATAGTCATAACCCTGATCCCAGTCTGCTTTTTGGGCTTCTAACCAGGGACCAATGGCTTCAAAAATATCTGTAGCGTTATAATCCTGTCCCAAATAAGCTCCGACTGTCATGGTTCGTTTTAAGTCTTTGCGGATCACTTTTCCAAACTGCCATTCTACCTTTACATCGGCTACCTGCGAAAGTGGCACATTTTGATTTCTTGCTGATGAGTATATTGTAAAAGCCTGTAATGTTTCAATATCGTGTTGGTGGTTTTTTTCATTTTTCAGGAAAATGGGAATCTGTTCATCGGTTTCAAAAAAGTCACCGATTTTCATGCCCGATAAACCGGTATTCAGTGCCAAAGCAACTTCCATGTTGGTTAACCCCGCGCGTTGCGCTTTTTCGGGGTGGATATCCACTATCAGTTTTTTGATTTTCGGACCCCAGTCATCGGTAATATTTTTGGCTCCCTCGATGGTTACCAGTTTCTCTTTCACTTCTTTTGAAATAATCGCTAACGTTTCGGGGTTATTGCCTGATATCCTGATTTCCAAGGGCGTTCCTGAGGCACCAGCGCCTGAAAGCCGGTTGACACGAATATCGGCATCGGGAATGTGGTTGAAGCAAAAACTGTCCACTTGGGCGATAATATAATCGTTGTCCAAATTGCCGGTGGTGTTGAGCAGCATGTGGGCATAGCTGGAGTTTGCTTCATTTTTAAAATATCCAAGATCGTAAGGTTCAGGGCCTTCTCCAATAAAAGAGGAAAAGTCCAGCACTCCTGGTTGATCTTTTTCTGTTTCAGGATTGACAATCAGGTTTTCTAAAATAAAATTTCCGATGTCGTTCACGGCCTGCTCAGTATATTCCATCTGCGTTCCCGACGGGAATTTTATATCGACTGTAACCAGGTTCCGGTCGCTGTCAGGAACCAGTTTAAAAGGCAGAAACTGTACCATGGACAAGGCCAGGATGAACAACGCCAGGATGAATCCAAGAAAAAGGAATGGCATTTTCAAAACCCAGAACAATAGACCGTTATACCATAAATTCAATTTTTCAATGTTCCTGTCTATAAAATTCTCTTTCTTTTCCTTTTTGGGAACCTTTAGCTTTATAATGAGAACTGCCAGAAGAGGAATGAAGGTAAAGGCCAGAAACCATGATGCAAGTAGTGTTGTACTGACCACCCAAAACAACTGGGAGGAGATCTCACCCATGGGAGTGCGGGCCAAAGCAAATGGCAGAAAAGCCGCAGAAGTGGTAAGTGACGAAATAAGTAACGGAACAATCAGGACTTTACAGGAATACACGCTGGCTTCAAACGCACTCAGACCACGCTTCATGTTTACCAGGATGGATTCGGAAATTACAATACCGTTATCCACCAGTAGTCCGAGGGAAATAATAAGCGCTGCCAACGAAACTTTATTGAAACCCAGGTCGAGCAAACCGAGGAAAAAGAAAGATGTGAGAATGACCATGGGAATAAGGGTGGCAACGAGTGAACCGGTGCGGAATCCCAGGAAAAAAAGCATTACTGCCAGAACAATGAGAATACTCTGCATCAGGTTGACCAGGAAATCGATCACCTGCCTGCTTACTACCTGGTCCTGCGAGGCAGAACGCACCACCTCCACCCCAAGGGGCAGGTTGTTGTTTATTCGTGGCAGTGCCTTATCAATATCTTCGCCCAATCGCACAATATTAGCGCCATCTTTCAGCGAAATAAACAATGCTATGGCAGGTTTACCATTGATTTTTACCAACTTTTGACGTGGTGTAACGTAATCGCGGTATATGCGGGTGGTAATATCATCCAGATAAACCAGCACACCGCCAGAGGTTGGAATCAGAATTTTCTTCAGGTCATCAAGGCTTTCAAAGTTTCCGGAAGGTTCCAGCATTATGCGTTGACGGCCCATGTTAATTTCCCCACCAGGATAAAGAATATTGGTTGCCGTAATGATATTTCGAAGTTTGATAACATCCAGATCGTAATGAGCCAGTTGTTTGTCATCGAATTCTATAAAAATACGTTCATCCTGAATGCCACCATAGTTGATCTTGGCTGCATCGGGAAGCAGCAGCAGCTCATCGCGCACCTCTTTGGCGTAGTCTTCCAGTTTATTGTAAGGAACTCCGTCTCCTGTTACCCCTAAAATGATCCCGAAAACCTTACCAATGTCCTCATCTTTGACAACCGGACCGAAAACACCCTGCGGCAGGGTGGGTTTTAAGTCTTCCACCTTATTTCTGAGCGTAGACCATACCGGTTGCAACTCTTCACCTCCAACAGCTGTAATGAGTTCAACAGTAATAACCGACAGCCCGGGTCGCGATTCACTGTTGATGGTTTTTATCTCAGCCATTTCGCGTATCACTTCTTCCAAAGGTTCTGTGATCAAGGACTCCACCTCACGGGGGGCAGCACCCGGAAACTGAGTAACCACGCTGGCAATACGAACAGTATAGGGGGGCATGCTGTCGCGTTCAAGTGTAAAATAGTTGCCTACGCCAATAATGGCTATCACCAGAATGGCTATCAGGGTAATTCGGCTATTGTTGAGGGTTATTTTAGTAAGGTTCATCTCTGTATAATTTTAATAATCCAACAGTTTTACTCTTTTGCCATTGTATAAAAAACTTAATCCGGCCGTGATCACCAATTCATTTTTTTCCAGGCCGCTTACAATCTCATATCCGTCAGAGCGCAGTTCACTTAGGATAACTTTTCTTTTTTCAGCAACATAAATGTCTTTTTCATTGCTTTTCACAGCTACAAAAACAAAATCGCCTGATTGGTCGTGGCCAACAGCATCGGTGGCAATCACTATCCTGTTTTGAGAGAGGTTGTCGCCTTTCAAAGGCAATTCTACTGTACCTGTCATTCCTGGAAAAAGACGGGAAGACGATTCATCTAACCGGACAATAACCGGATAAGCAGAGGCATTAGGGATGCCGGGACTTACTTCTGTTATAACCCCCCGGAATGATTTTTCGGCAAATGCACTAAAGCGTATTGTCGCTTCCTGCCCGCTATTGATCTGTGGAATGATGTTTTCGGGTACAGCAGTTTTGATCTCCAGGTTGTTTACCCCGGCAAAGACCACAATGGGATGTCCGGTGCCGATCATTTCGTTTTCCCGGGTCATCACCGAAGAAACAACCCCATCGAAAGGCGCTCTTAATACAGTATAATTCAGTTGGTTT
>CAYMLS010000077.1:0-18034 GCA_964390665.1 uncultured Bacteroidales bacterium
GCCGGGCATGATCATGAAAACCTACACATCAGGGCAAAAGTAACAGACGATATCTGGGTTGCTCCAGATCAGAATTCCTCCGAAGGTGATCTGTTTCGAATGATATTCAACCCCGGCACTGCCCATCATGCCGATAGTCAGGTTATTTTTGAGTTTTCGCCATCCTCAAAGGAAGGTAAATGTATTGCAGGATGTAAAACAGTGGAGGGTTTTTCCTCAATAGCGGAAATGAAAGAAAAATCTTTTGAAATGAATCTGATTATCCCTTTAGAGGTCATCAGCGATGATTCTTTCCGGATAAATATGTCTTATTCAGATGTAGATAATCCCGATAACCTTGATAATGCTGTACTGTGGTGGAAACCCGCATGGGATAGCAACGGCGACTATCCTGGCTCTGGTGTATTTGAAATAGAGTAAATATATAAACATGATATGTCAATTGATTTGAACTTGATAGTTTTTAGGTCTTATTGGTTGTAAGTCAGGAATTTTCAGGAAATATATTTAATAAATAAACGCTACTGTATATGTTGAAAATGAGAAATGTAATATTGCTGGCTGCTTTGATGATCTTTAAAGCAGGATGTGATGCACCTGAGAAAGAATTCCCGGATAAAAGAACCACTCTTGAATTTGGTGATGACGGAAAATTTAAGATTGCCCAGATCACCGATATTCATCTTCATCATGATGATGAGGAGGAAGTGGAGAAAACCAAAACGGCTATTCGGCATGTGTTTGAAACTGAAAACCCTGATCTCTTTGTATTGACAGGCGATATTGTTAATGCTCCTGCAGATAAAGGATGGGAAACCATTGCCGGCTTGTTTTCTGCATTCGATACTCCCTGGGCAGTTACCCTCGGCAACCATGATGATGAGGATGTGTGGACACGTGAAGAGATCTTTGACTTTCTTGAAAAACAATCCGGATTCGTGGGAAAGAAAGGACCGGACATCAGTGGTACAG
The DNA here is from genome assembly GCA_964390665.1 of uncultured Bacteroidales bacterium. Lineage (GTDB taxonomy): Bacteria > Bacteroidota > Bacteroidia > Bacteroidales > UBA7960 > SKVR01. The sequence goes on from CAYMLS010000077.1 coordinate 973, forward strand.
GAAACTACATCATCCCTTTGGTAACAAAAGAATCTCCGGAGGAAAGGGCTTTGCTTTACTTTTTTGATTCCCATGGATATCCGGACAACCCGAATAGGGGATCGTATGATTGGGTTAAATTTGATCAGATCGAATGGTATCGCAGGAAAAGCAATGAGTATACCAAGCAAAATGATGACAAACCGCTTCCCTCACTTGCCTTCTTTCATATTCCGGTACCTGAATATGTCAACGCAGCCGAATCCTCCGGTTATATGGGGCGAAAAGAAGAGGGGGTGTTTTCTCCCGATATTAACAGTGGTTTGTTTGCTGCTTTTTTAGAAATGAGAGATGTAATGGGAACTTTCGTGGGGCATGATCATAATAACAATTACATCGGTATTTATCATGATATTGCACTGGCATTTGGTCAAATATCAGGATATGGTGGATATGGTGATTTTTCCCGTGGATCGAGAATCATTGAAATGACGCAAGGCGAGTTTGGTTTCAATACATGGATACGAAATCTGGAAACTGATACTTTCCATTACAACTATCCGCTTGGAACAACTTTCAGGGAACAGGATATGAATTTTCTGCCTGCAGTGGAACAACCCGATGAATTGATTCAAGGACTGTCTTACCATTATTTTGAAGGAGAATTTATTTCCGTAAGGCAATTGAACGATACTGAACCACTGAAAGCAGGAAGGGTAGATAATATTGATATAGGTATTGCCGACGCTGAAGATCACTTTGGATTTGAATTTTACGGATACATTAAAATCCCACATCAGGGAAGGTATAACTTTTATACCCTTTCGGACGATGGATCACAACTCTACATTCATGATAAACTGGTAGTGGACAACGATGGGTCTCATTCTCTCCAAAGGAAAGATGGTACGATTGACCTGGAAGAAGGGTTTCATCCCATCAGAATATTGTATTTCGATGACTATATGGGAGAAAAGATGGAGGCAGGTATTTCCGGACTGAGAATCCGGGAAACAGTGATCCCTGATGATATGTTATTCACCAAACCCTGATAATTCAATATTTGCAGAAATTTTTCAGCACCGGTTAAATATAAACGCACATCAAAATATATAAGAAATAATGAATCATCACTTTGCTACTGTCGATTGGGTGGTTTTTATCGGATATACGCTTACCATTGTGTTTATCGCATTATGGGTATCACGCACAAAACCCGGAACCCACAAAACGGCAAACGATTATTTTCTTGCCAGCAGATCTCTGCCATGGTGGGTGATCGGTGCTTCACTCATTGCTGCAAATATATCGGCAGAACACTTTATTGCCATGTCGGGGTCTGGTTATGCCATTGGCTTGGCCATTGCAGCTTACGAATGGGTTGCGGCAGCTGTACTGATCATTGTTGCCAAATATTTTCTTCCTGTTTTTATCAAACAGCGTATTTATACTATGCCACAGTTCCTTACCCGTCGTTTCGATAAAAGGGTCAGTACAAGTTTGGCAATCTTCTGGATACTTATGTATGTTTTCGTCAATCTTACATCCGTGAGCTACCTCGGCGCACTTGCCATAGAAAAAATTTTGGGTATTCCCCTGATCTATGGTATCATTGGATTAATCCTTTTCTCTGGTCTGTATTCCATTTACGGAGGATTAAAAGCGGTTGCCTGGACTGATATGTTTCAGGTAATTATATTGGTCATTGGCGGTATCATCACAACCTATCTGGCCCTGCAAACTCTGGGTGATGGAAGTGGCGTGCTGGCGGGTTTTAAAGCAGCATTGGCCAATTCACCACAAAAGTTTAAAATGATCATTGAACAAGGCACCATGATGATACCCGATGGCACGGGTGGATTAAAGGACGCATTCATGGATCTGCCCGGTGTGGCAGTTATCCTTGGGTCAATGTGGCTCACCAATATTTCCTTTTGGGGGTTCAACCAATACATCATTCAAAGAGGATTGGCCGGAAAAACCTTAAAAGAGGCACAGTATGGTGTTTTGTTTGCCGGATACCTGAAACTTTTTGTTCCACTTTTGGTAGTTATACCTGGTATCATCACCTTTTCATTGGGTGTTAATCTGGATAAATCCGATGAAGCCTATCCCTGGTTGTTGGCCAACATAGTACCGCCCGGTATTACCGGGTTGGCATTTGCCGCCATTGTGGCTGCAGTGGTTTCTTCACTTAGTTCACTTATCAACAGTACTTCCACTATTTTTACGATGGATATTTACAAGGCATATATCCGTAAAGATGCACAAGACAGAGAATTGGTAAGAGTGGGCAGATGGGTCGCATTCTTTGCTTTGCTGATCGCTGCATCCATTGCCCCACAGTTGCGCACATTCGATCAGGCCTATCAATATGTTCAGGAGTACACAGGCTTTATCTATCCGGGAGTTTTCCTGATCTTCTTTACAGGATTATTCTGGAAAAAAGCAACTGCCAATGCTGCATTATGGACCGCACTGCTTACGATTCCAATGGGAGCGGTTTTCAAATTCGGGTTTCCTGAAATTCCTTTCATCTTAAGAATTGGATATGTTTTTATTATCCTTTCATTTCTTATGGTTTTTATGAGTTTGTCTGATAAAAAACATGCAATACCCAACACCGATGCTTTACAAAAAGTAAAAAGAAGGGATACCCTTACCGGATCCATCATGATATCTGCTGCAGTTGTGGTGGGGTTCATTTTGCCATTTTTTATTCAAAAGTACCCCAACATGGCGGTAGAGTCTGTTTATGTTTTGGTTGCCGGATTTATTTTGCTTGGTTTGGTCATAATTCTTAATGCACGTTATAAAAGAATGGATCAGAAGGCGATACTTATTGATAGAAAAATCTTCCATACACCCATTCCTTTCAATATTGCCGCAACAGGAATCATTGGTATTCTTGCTGTTTTATACGCTGTTTTCTGGTAAAATAACTGTTTTATAAGATGAGAAAATCTACAGATCAATTATTTAAAAACGCATACGGAAAAACTGCATTGGGAGCATTCAATGTTTTTAATGCCGAGCAGGTGCATGGTGTTATGCGGGGTGCGCAGGCAGCAGATATGCCCGTGATCATTCAAATAACCCCTGTAGCAAGAAATTACATGAATGACCGGATCATCAGATCGATCATCAATACTGCCTCAGAAGTATATTCAGAGGTGGACTTTGCCATTCATCTTGATCACGGCAATTATGATCATTGTTTGGATGCCATCTCTTCTGGAGACTACGACTCGATTATGATCGATGCTTCTCATGAAGAATTTGAAACCAATATTGAGATCACTTCCGAGATTGTAAAAAGAGCACATAGCAAAGACATCATGGTAGAAGCAGAATTGGGGGTTTTGAGTGGCGTGGAAGATGACGCTGATGTGGATGATGACCTGGCAAGATATACACGACCGGAAGAGGTGGTTGAATTTGTTACACGCACGGGTTGCGATAGTTTGGCCATTTCCATCGGCACCAGCCATGGTGCTTATAAATTTTCCGGCAACAAAAATCTCCGGCTCGATATCCTCCAAAAAATACAAAAACTGCTGCCGGGATTTCCTGTTGTATTGCACGGAGCATCGGCAGTTGATCATGATGAAGTAGAAAGAATAAACCAATCGGGCGGAAAACTCAGACATGATGCCAAAGGTACTGATCTGTTGGAACTTCGTAAGGCTATCGGATTAGGAGTGTGCAAAGTTAATATTGCTACGGATACCCGCCTGATTTGGACACGCGTGCATCGTGAGTTTTTTAAAAATTCTCCCGACCTGTTTGATCCTGTTTTGCCGGGAAAAGAGTTCATGAGCGCTTTGGAGATCATGGTCAAAGAGAAAACCCGCTCGCTCGTTGCTGCCAAATATTGAATTTTTTTAAAATCAAATTGCTAAATCGATAAATCTTACACTATGATCCGAGACAAACGATGTTATTTATTGAGTAAATATGATTCCATAGGAAAAAGTTATCAAAAAATTACCAGGGAGGATGCAGGTTGGGAACATTTAAATTTTGAGGCACGATGCATCAAAAAGAATGAATCCTGGACGGGTGAATCCGGAGAGAATGAATATTTATTCGTGTTACTCGGGGGGAGTTTTATAGCCAAAACACCTCACGGAACCTGGGAAACTATGCACAGCCGCAAGGATGTTTTTAGTGGTTTTCCTCATGCTTTTTATGTACCTCCGCATACTTCTTTTGAAATAACTGCAAACAGTGACCAATTGGATATCGCCGCCGGGTACTGCAGATCGGATGTTGATCATATCCCGGTTATGATCATCCCTGAGGATATAGAGAAACATGGTATTGAACTTCGTGGTGGTGATAATGCAAGCAGGCAGATCAACAGCATCTTACCTCCCGGTTCTCCTTTTGGAAGATTGGTTTGTGTTGAAGTATATACTCCCTCCGGCAATTGGAGCTCTTTTCCGGCGCATAAACACGATCAACGGAAAACGGATGAAAAAGGTCATGTGAAGGAAGCTTCTCTGGAAGAGATCTATTTTTATAAAATTGATAAACCCCAGGGGTTTGCGATTCAAAAGGTTTATACCGACGACCGTTCGATCAATGAAATTGCGGAATTGCATAACAATGATGCCATGCTGGTACCCAAAGGTTATCATCCGGTGGCGGCCGGACATGGATACAATGTTTACTATCTTAATTTTCTTGCAGGAAGTGACCAGAGTCTTGCCAATACAAACGACCCTGATCATGAATGGATATATGATTCATGGAAAGCCATGGATGAACGTCTTCCATTGGTAAACCTGCAGATGAATTATGGCAGGTAGGATGAACCGAACATATTTGTCCATAAAAAACCAATGCCATGAATACAGCAAGCATCTAGATTATTCACATGACAGCAAAGAACGGAAGCATGTTCATGAATCGTTATCTCCGGATAAATGTTTTTAAATAAAATACCAGGAAAGAAAAATATTTTAAGATATAAAAAAATAATCATGTCGAACAAAAAATATGATGTTATTACGTTTGGAAGATCATCCATTGATCTTTATTCAGCCAATATTGGCAATCCTTTTGTCGAAATCGAATCTTTTAATGCTTATGTGGGTGGATCGCCACTCAATATTGCCGTGGGCGCCAACAGATTAGGGTTGAAAGCTGCCTTGATGACTGCCGTGGGTAATGATCAGGTGGGTAATTTTATCCTCCATTTTTTGAAAAAAGAAGGCGTTGAAACCCGCTTTATCCCTGTGAAAAAGAAAGCCAGAACAAGTGCTGTCATCCTGGGTATAGAGCCTCCTGATAATTTTCCGCTGGTGTATTACAGGGACAACTGTGCCGATTCTCAAATGGATATTGATGATGTCATTAATGCCGGTATTAAACGGTTTCGTTTGCTGGAAGTATCAGGTACAGCACTCAACAAGGAACCCTCGCGCTCGGCGGCTTTTTTTGCTGCCGAACAGGCCCGTGAGGAAAATATTCCCGTTGTGATCGATCTTGATTTCAGAGCCGATCAATGGCATGACTCCAGAGCATTCGGTGTAACGACACGTAGTTTTTTACACCATGTCAATATTGCGCTCGGCACTGAGGAAGAAATACTCGCCACCATGCTTACCGACCCGGCAAACATTAAAATTATAAACCAGCAGATCTCTGCCCCTGAAATATCCGGAAACATTAACGAAGCCATAGAAAAGATCATGCAGTTTGGGTTGGATGCTCTCATTGTAAAAAGGGGCGTGGACGGTTGCACCGTTCATCTGAAGGATGGTAAGGTTTTATCAGTGCCGGGTTTTCCTGTGGAGGTTGTGAACGTTCTCGGAGCCGGAGATGCCTTTGCTGCCGGGTTTATTTATGGGTACCTGCAAAAATGGGATTGGTACAAGTCTGCACGCATGGCAAATGCTTGTGGAGCCATTCTGGTTACCAAACCTGGTTGCTCTAATTTTAATCCCACACTACACGAGGCAATGAATTTTATTGAAGAAACAGGTGGATTCTAAGATTATAAGATATTTTTTATCCTAAAACAACAATATATGCAAACGCAAAGACTAACAGTAGCACAGGCGATCATCCTTTATCTCAAAAATCAGTATGTACAAAGAGATGGTGCTGCAAATGCTTTTTTTGAGGGGTGTTTTGGTATTTTCGGGCATGGAAATGTTTCGGGTATAGGACAGGCGCTGCAGCAGGACAAAGAATTCAAATATATCATGACCCGAAATGAACAGGCTTCGGTGCACATGGCTGCTGCATGGGCAAAAATGAAAAACCGCATGAGCACATGGGTGTGCACCTCTTCCATCGGACCAGGTGCCACGAACATGGTTACCGGTGCCGCTGCCGCTACCATCAACCGACTTCCGGTATTGATCCTTGCAGGAGATATTTTCGCACGCAGACATGTTAATCCTCTTTTGCAACAACTTGAAAGTGACAGTTCGCAGGATATATCTGTGAATGACTGCTTTAAACCGGTTTCCCGCTATTGGGACAGGATCAACCGACCAGAGCAGATCATCTCTTCGCTCCCCGCCATGATGCGTGTATTGGTTTCCCCTTCTCATACCGGTACTGTCACCCTGGCCTTGCCACAGGATGTACAAGCGGAAGCATTTGATTTTCCTGTCGAACTTTTCGAACCTAAAACCTGGAGAATAGAAAGACCGCGCCCCGACATCTACCAGCTTCAAAAGGCAACAGAAATGATCAAAGAGTCCAAAAGACCTGTCATTGTTGCCGGAGGTGGTGTTATTTACAGTGGAGGATCTGAATCTTTGCTTAAATGGATAGAACAAACCGGCCTTCCGGTTAGTGAGACTTTTGCCGGAAAAGGTGCCATACCTTTTGATCATCCGCTCAATCTCGGCGCAACAGGAGTCACCGGAACACCGGGTGCCGCTCAGATCGCTGCCCAGGCAGATCTGGTGATCGGTGTGGGAACCAGGTACAGTGATTTTACAACCGCTTCAGATACTGCTTTCCAAAATCCGGATGTGAAATTTATCAATATAAATATCGCCTCCTTCGATGCATTTAAGAAAGGCGCGCTTTCCATCACTGCCGATGCAAAAGTTTGTATGGATGAACTTGCAGACTCTTTGGTTGATTATCATGCCGGTCATGATTATACAAGAAATGTTGAAAAACTCTCTGCTGAATGGCTAAACACTGTCAGACAAATTGTTGCCGTGCAGGGGAAAACACCCGTCAGGCAGGCTGAAGTTATTGGCACATTGAATGAATTCGCAGGTGATAAGGATGTATTGGTATGTGCTGCCGGCAGTTTACCGGGCGATTTGCACAAATTATGGAATACACGTAACAATAAGGGTTTTCATCTTGAATATGGGTATTCTACCATGGGATACGAAGTGGCTGCCGGTATGGCCGTTAAAATGGCGGATCCTTCCAGGGAGGTATGGGTGATGGTAGGCGATGGTAACTATCTGATGATGAGTTCGGAATTGGCAACGGCAATAGAACAGGGTGTGAAATATAATATCCTGCTTTTGAATAATCATGGATTTAGCAGCATAGGTGCGCTCTCAGAGTCCATTGGCTCGCAAAGATTTGGAACCCAATATCAGAATGGAAAAAATGGATTCAAAGGTGTCGATTTTGCCATGCACGCAAAAAGCATGGGAGCTCACGTGATCACTGCCACTGATATACCCTCTTTGAAAAATGCCTTACAAGTGGCAAAAAAACAAACCCAAACCACAGTAATCGTCATCGAAACAGACCTTTACGATGGTGTGTCCGGATACGCGTGGTGGGATGTGCCGGTTGCCGAAGTATCCGAAATGGAATCTGTACAAAAGGCACGTTCGCAGTATCTTGAAAGCAGCAAGAAACAAAGATACTTTTTATGACTTCTCTTTGATCTGAAAGAATCGATCAATTATAAAAACCATAAGAATTAATATAACATGACACAAGAAATTAAAAATTATATCGACGGAAAATGGGTTGATTGCAGCGACAGCGTTTTTCTGGATGTTATCAATCCTGCTACAGGCAATGTAATCTCGAAGGTACCGGCAGGTAATGCCAGGGATATTGATATGGCAGCAGAATCGGCACATAAGGCATCTTTCGCCTGGAGAAATACACCTGCCGGCGACAGGGTTCAGTATCTTTTTAAAATGAAAAAGATACTGGAAGATAACCTGGATGATATTGCTGCATTGTGTACCAATGAATCCGGGAAAACCTTGGCCGAGTCGAAAGCAGAAATCGTAAGGGCCATTGAAAATGTAGAAGTTGCCTGTGGTATTCCGGTGTTGATGCAAAGTGAATTTTCGGAGGATATTGCAAGGGGGATTGATGAATTCATGATCAGGCAACCTCTCGGCACCGGAGCGTGTATTGTACCCTTTAATTTCCCGGTGATGATCACTTTTTGGTTTATGCCCTATGCTGTGGCAACAGGAAATACGTATATCGTGAAACCCTCGGAAAAAGTTCCGCAAACCATGACCCTTATCTTCGAACTTTTCGAAGATCTTAAGCTTCCCCCCGGAGTATTGAATCTTGTGCATGGTGGAAAATCTTCCGTAGATGCCATACTTGAGCACCCGCAAATCCAGGCTGTTAGTTTTGTTGGTTCCAGCGAAGTGGCCAATTATATCTACTCGCAAGGGACTGCTAATGGTAAAAGGGTGCAGGCACAGGGAGGAGCGAAAAACCCTGTTTTGATCATGCCCGATGCCGATGTGGATAGTACAGTAAAAATATTAGTAGATAGTGCTTTTGGATGCGCAGGGCAAAGATGCCTGGCTGCCTCACTTGCTGTAATGACAAGGGAAACAGCAAAATTGTTTCTTCCCAAACTGATGGAATCTGCCATTTCCAAAAAATGCGGCTACGGCATGAATCAAGGGGTAGGTGTAGGTGCCATTATCACGAATGAAAGCAAACAACGGATTCTTGATCTGATTGATCAGGGTGTGAAAGAAGGTGCTTCTTTATTGCTTGATGGCAGAAATGAACGAATTCCGGAAAATACAAACGGATATTTTATTGCTCCTACCATTCTTGACGATATAAAACCGGGTGGCGTTATTCATCAAACAGAGATTTTTGGACCTGTTTTGGGAATTCTTTATGCCGATGACCTTGACCATGGCATTGAGCTTATCAACAGTGCCGAATATGGAAATGCTGCCAGCATTTTTACACGCAGCGGAGCGGCAGCACGTCGTTTCAGGCATGATGTATTGGCAGGAAATATTGGTGTGAATATCGGTGTGGCTGCACCCATGGCATATTTCCCCTTTAGTGGATGGAAAAAAAGCTTTTATGGAGATCTGCATGCACAATCCCGTCATGCGGTCGAATTTTATACCCAGACCAAAGTTGTCATAGAACGGTGGAACGACCAATGGAGTAGAAAGTTCTGATTTTAATTACTTTAAAACACATAAAACATGATAAGAATAGCCAATGCTCCCTGCTCATGGGGAGTTCTTGAATTTGATCTTGAAGGTAAGTCTGCCGGATATGAGCAGGTGCTCAACGAAATGGCACAAGCCGGATATGCTGGCACTGAATTGGGTGACTGGGGTTTCATGCCTACCGATCCGAAAAAACTGAAAGATGAACTGCACAAACGAAATCTATCGATGCTGGGGGCATTTGTTCCGGTTTTTTTCAAAGATGAAAAAAATCATGAGAAGGGGATCGAGGTGGCTGTTAAAACTGCCAATCTTATGAAAAATGCCGGTTTCCCCGAGGCATTTATCGTATTGGCAGATGACAACGGAACAGTGGAAGAAAGAACCAAAAATGCGGGAAGAATCAAACCTGACATGGGTATGACGCCTGGTGAGTGGAAGATGTTTTCCAAAGGTGTTGACAAAGTAGCCGCAGCAGTAAAAAATGAAACAGGGATGAAAACTGTTTTCCACCACCATTGCGGTGGTTATGTGGAGACACCCAAGGAAGTGGAAACCCTTTTATATCTTACTGATCCTTCTTTGGTAGGACTGGTACTTGATATGGGACACTATATGATGGGCGGTGGAGACCCGGTTGAAACCTTAAAAAAACATTCCGATCGTATTTGGCATGTGCACTTTAAAGATTATGATCCCCATGTTGCCAGAATAGCCGCTGAGAAAAGCTATGATTACTTTCAGTCAGTGAATGCGGGTGTTTTTTGTGAATTAGGAAAAGGGGCTGTGGATTTTCCCGTTATTACAAGCGAACTGAAAAAAAACGGATTTGAAGGTTGGATCGTTGTAGAGCAGGACGTGCTCCCCGGAATGGGTGAACCGCTGCAGTGTGCCTTACGAAACAGAAATTACATTCAATCCCTTGGGTTATGATATTTTCGGGAGTTGGTTCTTATTACCTCATTTAATTCCTGTAATTACACATATTTACAAATAATATAAACAAGATAACTATGGTACGGAAAATTAATTTTGGAGTGATCGGTGCAGGACGTATCGGTAAAGTACACACTGCCACCCTGGTACAAAAAGTATCGCAGGCAAATGTAATAGCAGTGGCAGATGTTCATCGTGAAAGTGCAGAAGAACTGGGTGAAAAATTTGATATCCCTTTGGTAGCAACCAATTATCGTGATATTATTGAACATGAGAACGTAGATGCTATTGTGATTTGTTCTCCTACCAATACACACGTACAATATATTATAGAAGCGGCTGAATTGGGAAAACACATTTTCTGCGAAAAACCCATCGATACTGACTTGAAAAAGATTCAAACTGCATTGGACGCTGTGAAGAAAGCGGGTGTTAAACTTATGATCGGTTTTAACAGGCGTTTCGACCCCAATTTCAATCGTATTCATCAAATGGTTGTCGAAGGAAAAATTGGTGAACCACACATTTTGAAAATCACCTCCCGTGATCCGGGACCACCACCACCGGAATATATTGCCGGATCAGGCGGGATGTTTGTTGATATGAGTTTGCATGATTTTGATATGGCAAGGTATATCACAGGAAGCGAAGTAAAAGAAGTATTTGCCAAAGCTGCTGTTCTTGTTGATCCGGAAATAGGTAAAGCAGGGGATATTGATACTGCCATCATCAGTTTAACTTTTGAAAATGGTACATTGGGTGTAATTGACAATAGCAGAAAGGCTGTTTACGGATATGATCAAAGACTCGAAATATTTGGCTCGGGAGGCATGGTCAATGTTGACAATAATTACCCTGATAACCACAGGTATTACAATGGTAACGGAGTACACAAAACTTTACCGCTCAATTTTTTCATGGATCGTTATCTGGAAGCATATGCTGTGGAAATGAGTGAATTCTGTGATTCGGTTATCCATGATACAGAACCCTCCGTAAATGGCAAAGACGGTTATATGTCGGTGGCCATTGCACTTGCAGCTAATAAATCGCGACTCGAAAACAGGGTGGTGAAAATGAGCGAGATTTTGGGCGATTCTTAAATTGATATGAAGGGTATGTGAGAGGGTAGCTGGGGTGTTTCAGAGTCTGGGTTTTCAAAACAACCTGGTTTTGAAAGATACTGTGTGATGCAAAACCGGGTAGCCCTCCATTAAGCATAACCAAAGGTGTGCTTTATTAAAATCAGTGTTTTATGAAAAGCGACCTTTCCATCACTTGATAAATTTGTGACAAATAAAAGAAAGTAATGAAGCAGGATTTTTCCTGACGAAAGAATATTTTTGATATTTTTGCAATATTTGTAAAGTTTTTTCATGAAAAGGAAAACAAAAAAGACAGTTTTGAAAAATCTTCTTCATTACCTTCGCCTTGCCATTTTTTTGCTGGCAATTAGTTCCTGCAAGTCGTCAACACCTGTTGTTGAAACCTCCAATCAGGTTTTACCCCTGGATAAACAATTGGATAATCTCACAAATCAGATGATCAAAAGTCTTGCAGAAGAGAATAAATCCCGGATCGCCATCATGGAGTTTCCCGACCTGAATGGAAGAATAAGTGTTCTTGGGAAATTTATCCCCGAAGAATTGACTACACGGCTTTTTAATACAAAACGATTTGAGGTAGTTGAACGTCAGTTGATCAATAAAATTCTTGAGGAACAAAAACTGGGTATGACAGGTATTATTGATGCTACCTCAGCTGCGCAACTGGGTAAAATGATAGGTGTAGATGCTGTGGTCACGGGCACTATTACAGATATGGGTGAGCAGATCAGACTTAATGCCAGAATGATCTCTACAGAAACAGCAGGTATATTTGCAGTGGCATCTGTTTCTATTCAAAAAGAGAAATATCTTGTTGATATGATCAATGATTTTAATGGACAAAAGGGTTACCATACGAATATGAATAATCATGTCGATGATGAAACTCTTGCAGACCAAAGATCTGGCAATAACGGTATCAATGATTCAAATTCTGCTGAAAAGATCTCTGCAGGAATTGGTCCGATTACGGAAACAGTTGCAGATAACATGCTTTTTGAGGTGATGGATGCAAGGTTAACCAATGACAAAAAACTTATCATTGAACTTAGTGTTACCAATAAAGGTAAACATGACAGGGAAATTGGAATTAAAAAGTCAACAGAAGTTTATGATAATCAGGGGCAATTATTCAGTAATCCTGTCAGGAGTATTGCCAACTTAACGGATGTCCACTCCAGTCAAATAAACTACCTTTTTATCAGCGAACTACCTGTACTTTTGAAACTTGAATTCGGGAATATTGACCCGGATGCACATTCTGTAAGTCTCCTGAAAATAACTACATGGAACCTTCAGGGAGATGTTAATTTGCGTAATTTTCAGATCAGAAAGGAATTTTAAACAAAACAACTCCCGTTTTTTTACTGGTTTTGAGATGCACTTAAAAACCGTGCTGACCTTTGTGTTTGTAAACCAAACATAAGAGAAGCTTTTCATTTGGAGCCCATCCTTAGTTTTTTGCTAAAATCATTCTGAAACCAAACCAGATCAGCCGCAAAATTCCGGTTATCACATAAAAAACAACTCCCACCAATAAAACATAATGAAGTTGTGTGAAAATTTCCGTAGCAGGGGTTTTGAACATGATAATTCCTACAATATTAAAAATAAATGCTCCTGCCAGGCAAATGAGAAAAACGATCAGTTCACGTTTCTTTTGTTTTGCTGTTATTACGCTATCTTTAAACATTTCTATCGGTATTTTAAAACAAAGTACTTTAATGGATTAAAAAATATGAGATACTACTTCCCATGATCATCTTAAAATTAATTTGATGGGGGGGTTTACATGGCCATACCTTTTGGCCAGTAAGTGATCTCATCATTTATCATGGCTTCAAATCCCATCAGGGTGGCAATAGATGAATAGAAACCTTGTTGTGTTATAAAAGGATCTATCCTGTTGTTTCTTACATCCGAAACAAAAGATTCCATTTGCATTTTGGTGCCGTCATCCTCCATCACTTCATCAATGATCCAGTTTCCTTTTCGGTTAACGGCAGAATCGGGCACCCAGCTGGCACCTCCTATGGGCACAGCGTCAAACAGTTGACGCTCCAGATGATTGACCAGTGAAAGAATGCCTGGGGCGGGAGGAGGGAATTCTTCCCACATTTTGCCATGCTCGAGTTCCATATTTCCTTTGGGGCCTTGTACCTGCACCTCCAAACCATAGTGCTTATTGCTGATGAGTGAATCGTAAATCAAATGCGATCCCCCCGGATATTTATAAACCAGGTTTACATTGTCATAAACTTCTCTTCCGTCTTTCCAGTAATTGATACTACCCGTGCCCCAAACCGATTCAGGATATTCATTGTATATCTGGTTGGCAACCTGAATGTGGTGGCAGGCCAATTCGGTCATTAACCCACGTGAATAGTCATGATACATTCTCCAGTTGATTTTTCTTTCCAGCCCGGGCGAAGGTACGGGCCGGCGCCAGTCATTGTTGCGATGCCAGTAAGCTCTTATTTGAGTTATCTTACCCAGTTTGTCTTCCTTGATCATCTGGTATGCCTTGTGGTATTTGATATTAAACAGGCGCTGATGACCAATATACAGGATTTTGTCTGCACGCTGATGAGCTTTTACCATTTCGTTGCATTCTTCGTAATTCATTCCCATTGCTTTCTCACAAAACACATGGATACCGGCATCCAGAGCATCTATTGTTTGTTGTGCATGTACATGCAACGGGGTAGCGATCACCACAGCATCGAGATTTTCTTTTTCATACATTTCACGGTAATCGACATATCCTCTGGCATTGGGTCCCAGTAACTTTTGTGCTTCGTCAAAGTGGGGAGGATAGTCATCACAAAAGCAACAAATGTCGAGATTGGGGATGTCCTTTAAAAAGATGTGCAGGAATTTTCCTCTTGATCCCACACCAAGAATTCCCAATTTTACTTGTTTGGTTGTTTCCTGTGCCCCGAGCGTCTTTATCCATGGCATCTGCGTTAAAAGCATCGATGATCCTGCCAAAAAGGATACAGTTTTTATAAATTCTCTTCTTTCAATGGATTCTTTCATTTTTTTGTATAGTATTATATGTTATAGTTGGTTCTTCATTTTTATATTCAATGATAACGGCATCATACCCTTTAAAATTTTGCATGATCCGATCCCTTTTTTCCAGGGGCGCGCACGAAAGGGCGGTGCTTAAAACCTCTGTGGTCAAGCCATTGCTGCCGGCAACAGCACATTGAAAAAAACCTTCAACTTCTTTGCCTGTAAAAGGGTCAATAATGTGCGATCGCCCATATTTCTCCAAATTTTGCGGCGTGGTGCCTGATACCGATATACATTCATCTTTCAGGTCAAAAACAAAAACATTTTCCGTTGAAAGAAAAAGATTTGCTATCCCGGTTTTCCAGGTTTCACCATGTGGGTGCTTACCGTGGGCAAGTATAGAACTATTGCCAAAACTTATAAAAGCATGTGGTGTCTGGTGAATTTGCAACATCTCCTTTACTTTATCCAGGGCTTTACCCTTGCCAAACCCGCTACTGTCAACAGATATATCTCCAGATGCAAATTTTATGGTACTTTTCTCTTTGTTGAGGAGTATCTTCTCAAATCCTTTTATCCGGGAAGTCAAAGGTTTATCTGATTGGAAATCTTTTCCTTTATCGCTGCTGATGTATGCATTGCTGGTGTATTTGCCCATGGAAAAGTCGAAATATCCTTCCGTTTTTGATGACAGATCAATCAGTTCTTCCAACAATGTAAAAAGTTCGGTATCGACCTTAAAGGGTTGTTCAAATGCATACCTGTTAAGAATGGAAAGAGCACTATCATCTTTATAATTACTGAGTTTATCTTCCAGTCTGTTGAGTTCTGCCTTCAACGTGGAAAAAATATTGTCTGCACTCTCCTGTGTTAGTCCTGGCAGCACCATATCAAAGCGGGTGCCCATTGATAAAAAATTTCTGAAAGGTATAGTGTTGTGCATACGTTTGCGAATTTAGTAAAAAAATGCCTTTTGCCGGTTGTCGAATCATTTTTAAAGATGTTAAAAAAATAACATTCCATTTCTCTTCGGAAATTGTGATCACCTTTGTAAAAGGGTTCAGGCAGTTTTTGATGGAAAATTAGTCTTTGCAATTGAAAAAAAGATATTATCTTCTTCAACTATCCATATATTTGCAGTTGGAATACTATAAAATGAGACTAAAAAACATATAATCCTGAAATTATGAACAAGATCAAAACTGCCATTGCATCATTTGGTATGTCGGGAAAAGTTTTCCACGCTCCCCTTATTCATACCCATCCCTCATTTGAACTAACGGGTATACTGGAAAGAACCAAAAACGAATCGCGCCTCATATACCCTGATGCTAAAATTTACCGTTCCTTTGAAAAGGTATGTGGTGACGATAACATTGAACTTGTTGTGGTCAATACTCCGGATCATCTGCATTTCGACATGTGTAAAACTGCCCTGGAAAATCGAAAGCATGTGGTGGTGGAAAAACCTTTTACCCTTGCGTATGCCCAGGCCATGGATTTGATAGAACTGGCAGAAAAACAAAATGTAAAAATCAGTGTGTTCCAAAATCGCCGCTGGGATGGAGATTTTCTTACCATCCGGAAAATACTCCGTGAGGGATTGCTCGGACGACTGGTTTCTTATGAAGCACATTTCGACAGGTTCAGGAATTTTATTCAGGAAGGTACCTGGAAGGAAGATGCAGGAGTGGGAACAGGCACACTTTACAATCTTGGATCTCACCTGATCGATCAGGCATTGGTGCTGTTCGGAAAACCGGTTTCGGTTACTGCGGATATTCGTGCCATGAGAGAAGGAAGTGATATTGATGATATGTTTGAGATATGGATGAACTATCCCAATGTGAAGGTTACTGTAACGGCTTCCTATCTCGTCCGTGAGCCGGGCCCGCGATATCTTTTGCACGGCACACAAGGAAGCTACCTGATGGGATCTATTGATCCGCAGGAAGAAGCACTCAAAAAAGGGGAAATGCCAGGTGGCGAAAACTGGGGGAAATATCCACCCGAAGAGGACGGGTGGATCAATACGCAGGTGAACGGAAAAGACCTTACGGGAAAAATACCGACCCAGCAGGGCAATTATCTTGCTTATTATGATGGTGTATATGATGCATTGCGATTGGGCAAACCTATGGTGGTAAATCCCGCGGACGCTGCCCTGGTAATTAAGGTGATTGAAGCTGCTAAACGGAGCGTGAAAGAGCAAAAGGCTGTCAAAGTATAGAAAAAAAACCGAATTGTAAGACGCTCTGACAGGTTTTAACTTCTGCTGGTTTATGGTTTTTAATCAAAATACAGACTGGGGGCATACCTGATTGGCGAAAAAAAACTGAAACTTTTTTCTTATTCGCATGGTCTTTTCATTTTCTTTACTAATTTTGCACCACCAAAAAATAAGGTAAGTTCTTTGATTCGATAAGACCTTTATGATGATTTTATACATGGCGGGGTAGCTCAGATGGTTAGAGCGTCGGATTCATAACCCGGAGGTCACGGGTTCAACTCCCGTTCCCGCTACCAATAACCCCTTTTAAGTTAAAAAAACTTGAGGGGTTTTTTTGTGCCATTATATTTAGTATCAGCAAGAAAACCCACGATTTTATCTGTGCTTGATAA
>CAYMLS010000078.1:0-7535 GCA_964390665.1 uncultured Bacteroidales bacterium
ATATGTGTTTTATTGTAATTGGATTTATCATTGATGATTCTGGTTGCCAATCGTATTTTCAGATTATTTGAATGAATATTACCCTTTCAATTTAGTGTCAATTGGCGTGGCCGGAATCATGGTTCGTGTAATTTGTGGATAATAAACTTTTTTTAGCGTACTCAGTATTGCAAAATAAAAAAAGCTGCCCTTTATGTTCAAAGAAGGACAGCTTTTTACATCAGCACTATGTTAATTGATTCCCAACATTTTTTGTATGTAAGGAAATTGTCTTAAGTATTGAGTGGATATTCATAAAGATAAAAATTAAATGAATTTGGAAACCACCAAATAGAAAATATACAGTTTACTCCGGGGAAACCCCGGAATGAACATCCATTGGTTCAGGGTTGATTGTATAATTAAACCTGAATTGATCCAGAACAAGCATCAGAATGTTTTATTCTGCTGCAACTACATTAATATCTATAGACTTTACATCCTGCTCATAATCCTCTGCCCAGTTACCAGAGCTGGATGCAACCATTGTAAAGGTATAGGTTGTGTCAGTTCCAACAGAAGGGGCAGGATATCCGGCAACAACTACCGAATCCGCATCGTTGCTGATAGCAGAACCTTCGCGGGTAGGATCATTTGGGTCATAAGTGCTTGACATTCTGTGACCCCTGAAATAGGTAAGGAATTCACCTTCCGTCTGATCCAGGTAAACAACAAATCCCTGTCCTGAGTTTAATGTGTTGTTTTCAATGTTAGTTGTAAACTCGGCAGAAGGTGTAACAGGTTCCTCCTTATTACAGGCATAGGCTACTAAAAGCATAATAACTGCCGCAAAAAATTGATTTTTTTTCATAATTACTGAATTAAATGATTTGTTATTGATTGATGTTTGGTAAATTATTCAATAAGATTATCAAATACACTACCAACCCGGGTTTTGTTCCAGTTTACCTTCACTTAAATTAATGTCTCTCAATGGAATAGGTAAAAATTCGTGTTTACCTTTTACAAAGAAGTCGCCACTTGATGCAGGACCAAGTTGCCTGCTCAGAATTTCCTGCATATCAATACCCCAATCCGGATCAAAACTCCAACGGATCAGGTCAAACCATCTGTGGCTTTCCAATGCAAGTTCCACATCTCTTTCGTGTATGATGGCTTGCGCAGAAAGCTCATCAATAACAGGCATATCCACTCTTTGTCTTACCTGATTTAATGCGTCTAATCCTGCACCGGTGGTTTGTCCGAGGATAAACTGCATTTCGGCATACATCAGAAGCACATCTGCATATCTGATCATACGCCGGTTCGTAGGATCATTCTCCGGAGCATTTTTTTCATAATAAACAGGATAGTAATACTTTTTTAATCCAAAACTCCGGGTATCATGAGGTGTTGGATCAGTTATCAATCCTCTGTTATAAGCAACCCTTTTGTTGTTGAGACCACTCCTGTATTGTTTGTTATAAAAGGCTGTGTTTTCCGGTCTGAAATCCATAGTATCACCATCCATATATAAAGTGGCATAAGCTCTGGGATCCCGGTCAAAACCTTCCGGAGCACCCTCTGTTTCAAAAGCTTCAAAAAGATCGGGATGTGCTTCATGGTTTTTGAAACTGGAACCATGCGGTCCGAAATACCGGGCATTTAAGCTTCCTGTGGTCATCCAACCGGGTAAATAAAAATGATCAAATGCTCTTGCATCGCTGAATTGTATCTCCCAGACCGATTCTTCATTGTTTTCAGATTTGTAAATGTTATCACCAGCAGGAAGATCTATAAATGAGGTATTGGAAAGCAAACCATGAATATAATCCATTCTGGATTTAGGTTCTTTAATTTCTACCAACTTGTAGACACCTGAATTGATCACCTGTTCAAAAGCCTGCAATCCTGTATTCAGATCCGCAACATCTTCTGCCGAGCCTTTTTGTCCGTTTCTTACATAAAAGTAAAAGTGTTTGTAGAGCATTGCCTTTCCTAACATGGCAGCAGCTGCACCACTGGTAACACGTCCCAGATCTTCTCCGGAGAAGGACAGAGGCAGATTTTCCCTGGCAAAATTTAAGTCGGATTCAATAAGATTCCAGAACTGTTCTGGCTCACCGTTGCCAATACTTACATTGAGATCTTCAGGAACAGAGTTTTCGTCATAAAAAGGAGGACGGTCGAAAATGGTTACGAGGTAGAAAGAATAAACAGCCCTTAATGCCCTGGCCTGAGCGAGATAAGAAGTCCTCTGATCGTCTGACAATCCTTCAATATCACTGTTATTGTTCATTTTTTGAACGAAAACATTGGTTCTGTAAAATCCAAAATAAGCAGCTCTCCATACATTATCGGCACCACCGTCACCTGCGGGATTTACCACAGAAAGTTGGTCCATTCCGGGAGTTTCGAAAAGGATGCGGTCGGATTGCGATCCGAATAAAAACTGAAATTCCCTGCCAAATGCCCCCACTTGCATTAAGGGACTGTATAAACTATTGAGTGCTAACCAGAAGTCCTCTTGTGTCTGATAAAAGTTTCCGTCTGTCAACTGATTCCTGTTTTCTACTTCTAAAAAATCCTCAGAGCAGGAAAAAGGAAGAATCAGGAATAAAGAAAATGCTATATAAACGATTATTTTTTTCATTTTTTTTCATTTTTATTGAATGTGAGAGACAAAACAATTTCGGTAATTTTTAAGGAAATATATTTTACAAAGTTATGTCTCATACTATATTATCAAATTTCCAAAATCAGGATTTTAACGTGGATTTAGTTTATATATCCACCTGAATACCGCCGGTAAATGAGCGTGGTATCGGGTAAGAACCGCCGTCGTTACCAGGACTCAGGGCGTTATCACCAAATCTTACGGGAGCTTCCGGATCACGTCCGGTGTAATTTGTGATGGTTATCAGGTTTACAGCACTCACATAAATTCGCGCTCTGTTCAGTCCGAGGTTGTTGCTGATTCTTTCGGGCAATGTGTATCCCAACTGCAGGTCTTTCAATCTGAGAAAAGAAGCATTTTCCAGATACCATGTTGACGCTCTGTCATTCAGGTTGGAATTGGAAGGATCGGCACGGATATATTGGTCAGACGGCACCGGTTCACCAGTTTCAGGATGAGGAGCACCATAATAATTCAG
Organism: uncultured Bacteroidales bacterium; assembly: GCA_964390665.1. Lineage (GTDB taxonomy): Bacteria > Bacteroidota > Bacteroidia > Bacteroidales > UBA7960 > SKVR01. The sequence goes on from CAYMLS010000078.1 coordinate 3,135, forward strand.
TGCAAAGTCGCGTAGTTTATTATGATCAATGTCTTGTGAAGAAAATCCTTCAATGCCTGCTCGCTGGTGATTGTAAACCTGATAATTTTGCATACCAAACAGGAATACAGACAGATCAAAACCTTTATACATGGCTTCAAGGTTTACGCTATAGGTAAAATCGGGAATGGCTTTTCCAATGATGGTTCGGTCACGGTCGTTGATAATGCCATCATTGTTCAGGTCTTTAAACATCAGGTCGCCGGGTTCAGGTACACCGCTCGCGGGTTCAGCAAACAGATAGTTGCCGGTTTCTTCGTCAAAATCATCTGGTGTAATAATTCTTTCCGCAACATAACCATAAAAACTACCGATGGTATGACCAATGTCGGTAAGGTTATTGTCGGCAATTAATTCACCTGTAATATATTTTACTTCGTTTTTAACAGTGGTCAGATTAGCGCCAATGGTATAATGGAAATCACCCTCTCTTTTTCGGTACAATCCATTAAATTCAAAACCTCTGTTCTGCACTTCGCCTAAATTCACCCAGGGGTCTCCGGCACCGGAAACCCTGCCGTAAGCTTGTGGCATAGGTCTTTTGACCAACAGATCATCTTGATTTTTGATATAATAGTCAACATTGAATTGTATTTTATCTGCCAGAAAGTTTATGTCTATACCCATATTCAGCATTTCTGCTGCTTCCCATTTAATGGCAGGATTACCAAAGCTGTGAATAACATTGAGAGCAGGAATAAGCGACTGATCCTCTCCCAATACAGGAGAAAAGTTTCGAAAGGGGTCAATTTCCGACTGGTACTGGAAATTACCAATGCTTGAATTACCGGTCATACCCCATCCGGCGCGTAGTTTCAGCAAAGAAATATCGTTTACATTGGTAAGGAAATCTTCATTGAGTTTCCATGCCAAAGAGAGTGAAGGGAATGTACCCCACCTGTTGGCGGGTCCGAACCTGGAATTACCGTCGCGTCTGATACTGGCATTAAGCAGGTATTTGCCCTGGTAGTCATATTGTATCCGACCAAGATAGGATTCAGAAGCAAAAGGATTGTATCCACCACTTACTTGTCTTCCATCTTCCAGCGAAGCAATAATGGTGTTGAGATTTTCATAAGGAAAACCATTGGCAAGTGCATCAATATAGTTGCTTTCCCTTTTTCGGATGTGTTGTACAGCGGTTGCCGTAATGTTATGCTCACCAAATGTTTCATTGAAAGTGACTTGATTTTCAAGAGAAAGCGTATAACCTTCAGTGAAATTTTCATTTAAACTTGCCTGATTTTTACTCCTTACCCCTGCATCATAGGCAGGCATCCAGTTCTTTGACCTGGAAAAACTGGCATCTACTGATGGTGTCGTTTTAAAAGTTAGCCAACTGAGAGGTCTCACTTCCAGATAAATATTGGCCAAGAGGTTGGTATTGTATGATCTGATATCACCATACTCGGTATGTGCCCGGGGATTATGTTTATCGTTACCGCCTGTATTCCTGATATCTAAGGTATCCGATCCATCGGGTAAAATATAGGAATAGGAAACTTGTGGACCTTCAAAACCCTCTTTGTTGTCGGGGTTGTAAACTTTCATCAAAGGAGAGGCGATCAAGCTATTTCCCCATCCATAAATCTCCGGTCTTTGCGACATGGAGCGGGTAACACTGAAAGATTCACCAATGGTAACATAATCGCCCAATTCAAAATCAGAATTGGCTCTTAAGTTAATTCTCTCTGCGGAAGAGCCCAACGAAATACCATCTTCTGCATAATAGTTCGCTGAAATGCTGTAGTTGGATGATTCGCCACCACCCGAAATACGAATGTTGTGGTTTTGTGCCATGGCATTTCTTACGATCTGGTCCTGCCAGTTGGTTCCTGTTTCCCATCCATCACCATAATACCATTGTCTGAATTGATCGGTGTAAGCTATGGGAGGTGTAAAAGTTTCCCCGGGGTTATTGTCTTCAAATTGTCTTTTCAGCACCTGGTTATAGAAATCAGCATATTCATCAGCGTTGAGCAACTCAAACTGTTTGGGCACCCGGTTAATAGACGCATAACTGGAGTAACTAACCCTGGTGGCGCCGGATTCTCCTCTTTTTGTTGTGATGATAATGACACCGTTGGCACCATCTGCCCCATATATAGCGGCAGCAGATGCATCTTTGAGCACCTGCACACTTTCGATGTCTGTGGGATTTACAGAGTTGAGACTACCGGTTATCACTCCATCTATCACGTAAACAGGATCGGATGATCTGTTGATAGAACCTACCCCACGTATCATGATCTGTGCATTTTGACCGGGATTACCGGTTTGGGTAACCATCACACCTGATGCCCTACCTTGCAGGGCCTGAGTGAAATTAGAGGTGGGGATCCGGTTCATATCTTCGGCGGTAACCACCGAAATAGATCCGGTAAGGTCACTCTTTTTGGCCGTACCATAGCCAATAACGACCATCTCTGACAACATTTCAATGCTCTGCATGAGGACAATGTCTACCTCTGTACGGCCATCAAGGGCAATTTTTTCTTCCAGATAACCCACAAAGGAGGCAACAAGAGTAGCATCCGGATCATTGGTGGTAAGTGTATATTTACCATCAACATCGGTAACAGCACCTGTTGAGGTTCCATCAACACGCACTGTTGCACCCGGAAGTGGTTCGCCGGTGGTGCCATCTGTTATTGTACCACTTACAGTGGTTTGTGCATAAGATGCGCCAGCTGTAATAACCAACAGCAGCGCAACCAAAAAGTACTGAATTCCTTGAAAAAAACTTTTCATGAATAATTTGTGTTTAGGTTAGTAATTAAATGGTTGTATATTCGTTAAGGATGAAAAATGAATTATTTAGTAATGATGTTTTTTTTATCGTTTAATACTGATGGTCGGATCCTGTTCTTTCCACATGATAATTTTCATTTCCTGATGTCTGTCATATCCCCTTTGATGTATATTACAGATCCTCAATCAGTGATCTTAATCTTGATCTTTTTTGTGTAATTTCTTCTTCTTCATTTATATATCTTAAAGCGTTTTGCTTATCACCCATTTGGTAGTAAACAAAAGCATGCATGGCCAGGTAGTCAGGATTAGAAGGTTCTTCATCGATTAAAGTTCCGGATTTCCTCAGCCCTATGTCAGCAAAACCATTACTGGCATATATATTGGCCAATTCAAAGAGTTGCAGTTTACGCTCCTTACCTGAATTTTTTATCTCTTCTGCTTTTTGGGCAACATGCAAAAAAACATTTTTCCACGTTGCTTCCTGTTCTGATTGACCATGGGGTGTTTGGCATCTTTTCATCATTTGAATGATCTGACGGGTTTTTCCTTCATCGAAAAAAAGCAAAGCTTGCTGAAATAAAGCAGTATTGTTGCAAGGGTCATTTTCCAACGATTTGTTGCGATCCCAGGCAGCAATATGTTGTTCTTCTGTAGTGGCAAAAAAAGCACTTCTTCTGGCAAGAGCATCCGAGGATTTACTTTCTCGCACTTGCTGGTTTAAGTATTGCAATGTGTCTGCCTGCTGCGCAATAATATTTAATTCTTTTTTAAATTCATTTTTAGTCATATAGGGCAAAAACCTGTATGCCAAATGATATTGCATTCCATGATCAAGGGCAAAAAGGATGACCGATGGATCTTTATCATCAAGTATCCTGTTTTCAGGGTCTGACAAATAATAATGCAGAACAGCCGACCCATACCCTGAAATGATCATTCTGTTCAGGTATTCATACTTCACCATCTCATGATTTGGGTACTGATGAAAAAGGGTTCCCAGTTCCAGCAACATCTGAAAGTTCGATATTTCTTTGTTTTTATGGGATTCGATCACAGAATTTGCTTTATTGGTGATTACATTTTCGGAATTGCAGGACGACATGGTGAATAAAATGAAAGATGAAAAGGCAATAAGAACAAATTTCAAAAATGTACGTCTGAAATCCATTCCTGCGTTTTTCCATGAATAAATAATAACCGATGTACAAACCATTTTATTCATATTCAATAGTATACGTTAAAATAGTCAATCGAGATACACAGATAAATGATCTGCTACCCGTTTGTTGCCTGTTTCATTCCAATGATTGTCACCTTCTATATAACACACTTTATTTACATAATGAGGGTTTTCATGGTTAATGAACAAAGGAAACAAATTAATAAAATCAATATTTTCAGCATCGCAAAACTCTCTCCATCGCTCTACATAGTAATCTGTGGTATCACCTTTCAAGACCTGGGTTTGCCAGGGATGCACACTCAATCTGAGTTGAATATTGTTTTGTTGGCATAATCGATTTAGTTTACTCAAATTGTCGAATCCGTTTTCTAACCCCTTATCGGCAAGTTTTCTTAAGGCAGGATCATATATCCACTCTCCTACTC
>CAYMLS010000078.1:7545-17965 GCA_964390665.1 uncultured Bacteroidales bacterium
ACTCCATGAAAATCAGGATTTTGAAGCATGCTTTCATCATCAAAATGGCTGAAAAAATCTTTGTATAATTCAATGGCATTCGGGTTGGGAAGCACATCCACTTCTTCATTAAATCCTCTGAGTGTCTGTTGGAATTTTTCAATCTCCTGATTTCTGCCAAAACGGTTAATGGAGAAAACCACCAAAGAATTTTTTTGAAAGAACTCAGCAAACTTTTCTTTTAAATTGCTTCCCCATGTTTGTTTTTGGGGGATGAAGTATTCATAGGCGATCTCATTTTGCAGGTCGGAAATATCAATCACGACCCAAATTTCATCCACCACCAGCCCCAGGTGATTGATCAGATGGTCTGCTTTCAGATAGTGAATTTTGGGACTATAACTTACTGCTGAGGCATTTAATATCTCAATATTTTTACTTTCTCCCATTTTCTGCAATCTACCGCTAAAGGTAAATTCAAACGGAATACCCACCCCTTCAGAATGCGAATCACCCATAATCAGTATCCGTTTTTTGATTTTTGTTTGATCCGGCACCAAAGGAATTGTTCTTGCAGTGGCATCTCTGAATCCAAAATTGTTGGTATAAAACGGATATATAATTGGTCCCCAGGCAGCCATGGTCTCCACATTTGGTTTTAGTCCGTGGTGATAGTATGCATTTTTAATTCTGAAGTCCGAATAACTATCAGGGATTAAAAAGAGACCTAAAATAAAATCGAGTATAAAGAAAAAGGCTGCGAAAAGCACAATGACAATCAGTGTTAGTTTCGTTTCCTTTTTTAATTTCTTTTCAGGCAATGATTTGTCGGTTTATGGAATGAGGAATGGGTAGTTGAAAACTATTAAAATGATAAACACCATCAAAACATAAATTTATAAAGTATTTATCAAAGAAAAAAAGAGCGATTAAAAGGACTATCCGATTATTTTTTTAAAAAAAAGGGGCTATCTGGCAAGACAGCCCCTTTGTATAGTTTGATCAATTAGTTTTTAATAACTTTAAAGGCTTTACGTTCACCGTTGATTCTAACGATGTAAATGCCATTGTTAAGGTCGTTGAGAGGAAGTTGACGTACATTTTGTGCTTCTTTTACTTTTGCACCCAGTACATTGTAAACTTCTACCATCGCGGCTTCTGGTCCTCTTACATGAAGCACACCATTATAAACATAGGCGCCGTTTTCCTGTGAGATAATTTCAGAAACACTGGTTTCACCTACAAGTGTGCTTGAAATGGTTACATGTCCACTGTAATAGTTGGAAGCATAACCATTGTTTTGATCTGCAGACCACCAATACGCAACGTTATCTTCACCTACAGCACCATTTGATTTAATATCAAAGGCAAAAGTTGCACCTTCAGAAAGTGAAGTTCTTGAACCTTCCATATCGGTAGGATCATTGGGATAAGACAAAGCACCGTCAAAAGGCATTACCAAAACAGCCTTGAGCACACCATCGGTTACATCCCAGAAATGAGTTTGTTCCAATAAATCAGTCAAACCAAATTCATTAGCACCCCAATCTCCGGTAAGACCAATAGAGGCAGCATATTCAGTAACAGCACCACCTGTAAAGAGCGCCTTACCGCCACCTAATTCTGCATAGCGACCATAAGCCATGTTTTTTTGCGCCATATCATCTGCATCCGCACCAGCCTGGAAAGTAGGATCATGACGAACAGGGTCTTTGGGTTGTGCCATGATTTCAAAAGACCAGGAATCGGCATCAATTTGTTGATTAACATCTGCATAATGAAGCAGAACATAAAGGTTTGCTCCGTCGTGAACTGCTTTCCACTGTGCACCAAAAGTATCACCATCGCCGAGGTCATAAAAATCGCCTCCGGCAACATCCACAGGATTAGAAACCATGTTGGCATCACCAAGGATCTCCCAGGTATCATCAAAATCCGCTACAGAAGCAACGGGCGCCCATGTATCAGGAGCTTTAAGTACGTCATAGGTAGGTCTGTTTTGAAACGGGTTTTCATCATAACCTACAACACCTTCGTATTGTGGCTCTTCGCCCCAGTTCACCCAGTTCACACCGGTGAAAACAACATCTGATCCACCGCCGATAACAGTGCTTGAAATGGTGAGATGTCCACTGTAATAATTGGAAGCATAACCATTGTTCTGATCTGCAGACCACCAATATGCAACGTTGTCTTCACCTACAGCGCCATTTGATTTCACATCAAAGGCAAAAGTATCACCTTCTGTCAGGGAAGTTCTTGCACCGTTCATATCTTCTGGGTCATCGGGATAAGACAAAGCACCGTCAAAAGCCATCACCAAAACAGCCTTGAGTACGCCATCGGTTTCATCCCAGAAATGAGTTTGGTCCAATAAATCAGTCAAACCAAATTCATTAGCGCCCCAATCTCCGGTAAGACCAGTAGAGGCAGCATATTCAGTAACAGCACCACCTGTAAAGAGCGCCTTGCCGCCACCTAATTCAGCATAGCGACCATAAGCCATGTTTTTTTGCGCCATATCATCGGCATCCACACCAGCCTGGAAAGTAGGATCATGACGAACAGGGTCTTTAGATTGTGCCATGATTTCAAAAGACCAGGAACCGGCATCAATTTGTTCATTAACATCTGCATAATGAAGCAGAACATAAAGGTTTTCGCCGTCGTGAACTGCTTTCCACTGCGCACCAAAAGTATCGCCATCGCCGAGGTCATAAAAATCGCCTCCGGCAACATCAACAGCATTAGCCACCATATTGGCATCGCCAAGAAGATCCCATGTAGCATCAAAATCCGCTACAGAAGCAACGGGTGCCCATGTATCAGGAGCTTTAAGTACGTCGTAGGTAGGTCTGTTTTCAAAAGGATTTTCATCGTAACCTACAACACCTTCGTATTGAGGCTCTTCGCCCCAGTTTACCCAGTTTACACCGGTAAAGGTTACCTGTCCGTAAGTAAGGACGGAAACCAGTAGCATCGAAAAAAGTAAAGTCAATTTTTTCATAAAAATAGGTTTTGGTTGATAAATTATTGAATTAAATAAAATTGAATTGAATTGTTATTAAAAAGAACGATTTTATTTTTGAGTTAAAACTTTTATTGCTCTTGTTTGCTTAATAAATTCAAAGGAATGGGCAATCGATTGCATTTAATTGAATGAAAAATTAATGCTTACAAATTTAATAAAAGATTTGGACTGAACAATCGTTTGCATAAGTTTTTAATAAAAAAATGAATATTTCCTGATTCATTTTTTTTAAGACCTGTTATTCATTAATCTATACTATTCAATGAGCATTTTAATTGTTGTTCTACAGCGTCAAATGTACTTAATATTTTATAAATAGCAAATATAATCTAAACTTTTTATTTTATTTTTTATCTGTTTATATGATTAATTCGGTCCCTGTTCTTTTTTTAAGCGGGAGTTTGCCATATAATCATCCGCGTATGTATCAATATTATTGTTATGGTTTGGTTCTTCTTCTCAGTTCTTTTTGCAAAAGGTTGATCTCTCTGCCTGTTTGCCCGCTTACAGATGAATTCTCCTGAGCTCTTCTGATCAAATAAGGAATTGCCAGTTTCAGAGGTCCATAGGGTAAATACTTGGCAACGTTGTACCCGTGGTAAGCCAGATTGTAGCTAATATGATCGCTCATACCGGTCAGTTGACTGAAATAAATACCCGGATGATCATTTTGTATGTTTAAAGTCTTCATTTTTTTGATTGCCTTCTCACAGCTGATCTCGTTATGAGTGCCAATACAAACGCTGATTTGGTCTGTATTTTCCAAACAAAAACCCATGGCATTGTCAAAAGCACTGTCTGTTGCATTTTTGTCGGGGTGTATAGGTGAGGCATAATTGTATTTTTGAGCCCGTTTTCTTTCTTTTTCCATGTATGCCCCCCGAACCAGTTTAAAAGCAGGTTTGTATCCATTTATCTTTGCTTTGTTGGTTTGTTCTTTTAAGAAGAACAACCGGTCGGTTCTGTACATTTGCAAAGTATTGTAAACAAAAGGTTTTTCTTTATTGTAGAGATGCATCAACCGTTCGGTCATTTCATCAATGGCATCCTGGATCCAGGTCTCTTCAGCATCTATCATAACCGGAATATTGTTTTCGGATGCTTCCCGGCAGATATGATCAGCCCGATTGAAAACACGTGTTAACTCATCCGTTTCATCTTCTGTAAGAAATTCTTTTGTGCTTACTTTTTCAAGCAGAGAAGTACGGGCAATACCGGAAAATTTGAATACAGCAAAAGCGATTCCCTTTTCTGATTTGCTCAATTGTATGGTTTCAAGAATTTTATCTTTTGTGCTTTCAAATTGTTCTTCAGATTCTATCCCTTCTGCTGCATAATCAAGTACTACTTTAATATTGTTTTTTTGAAAATTGTGAATGGATGTTTTGCATTCCTGAATTGTTTCTCCCCCACAAAAATGGTCAAAAATAGTTGGTTTCAATATCCATCGCAATGATATGCCTGTTTTTTGAAATAAAATGATCATCCAGTTCCCCAGCTTCACCAGGAATTTATTTTTCACAAGAAAGAATAGCCAGTATGATTTTTTGAGATGGGCATCGGATTTATCAATAAAAGCAATGCGGGTATCCCCGAAAGACAGCATAGTGGAGGTTTTGATGAAGAAAAAAGGAAAAAGGTTTTGAAAAATTATCTCGCTGATAAACAATTAAAAAAACAGACGTGATTGGTAAGATTTATTTATCCATCAATCCGAGCGGGTCAATAAAAGATGTAAACAAGGTACTGTCGTCATCAGAATCTTCTGTTGGGAAAACATTTAAAACCGGCATTTCTGCTTTATCTATAATATTCTCAGCATCATTTTTTCCGGGCATATCACTTTTTTTATCTTTGTTGATGGCAATCATAACCAGGTCGGCATCAACATTTTCTGCATATTCCAGAATCTCGTCCTCTATGGAGGAGCCTGGTTTGATCAATACCTCTGTATGCACTTTTACCCCATGGTTGGTAATGTAGTCATTCAGGTTTTTGAGCAGCGCCTCTTTGTTGATCTTATATACAGAGCTGGTTGACCGGATCACCCCGATCACATGAATAACAGAATCAAAATATTTGGCAAACCTGATGGCTTCATTTACTTTTTGTGTGCTTTCATAACTAAAGTCAACGGGTACAACAATGTTATTGTATCCCACATGATGGTGTTTTTTCTTAACCACCAGCACGGGAACCTGTGAACTTAGTATTACTTTGTAAAAGTAACTTCCCCAGAGGTGTTGCAGCCCTTTTCTTCCATGAATTCCCATCAATATAAATTCGGCATTTATATCATTGGCCGTTTGGCTGATTTTATCGAAAATCGTACCCTCTTCAATACGAAAAGAAACTTCCAGTCCTGACCTTTCCCGCGTAAAATTTGCTACTTTTTTCAAATGATCATGGGCCTTTTTTTTCTCAGACTCATTCATTTTTTTGCTTACAATGTGCAAAAGACATATTTTATGCTTGAATAAACTTGCGATCTCTATGGCATGGTCAATAGCGCAATCTGCAACAGATGTAAAATCTGTAGGTACCAGTAAAGTATCTCTTTCTGAATGGTTCATCTCTGTATTTTTTAATAATCAAAAACCGGTTTCTTATAAACTATATTGTTATTTCCGGGAAATATCCGTCTTGCAAAATTAACATTTTCGGCAGATATCCCGGGATAGAAAAACGAAAATACATTTGCTTTTAAAGAATAATAACAGTGAATTGTTCAAACGTAATAAATGAATATCTATGGATTGATATTTTGGATTCGAAGAACTCAGAAAGATTTCTTTGAGAAAAAATGAAATATTTGTAAACGTTGCCTGCTCAAAATAATGAGATTTCTTCTTACGGTTAAAATGACAAGGATTTTGAGAGTTTAAAAAAATCAGGAAGGATTTACAATATACAGTGGAACACGGGGATTTTCGATCAGTTTTCCTGTTTTTGCGGCAGGAATAAAACCGTTGTTGCCATTATTTTCTCCTTTGATAGATAGCATGATGGGTTCTGCCCTGGTATGGGTGGCATATTCAAGTATTTTTTGGTTGAAGTTGGTGGCATTATCCTGCAAAATGACATTACGGTACTTCAAACCGTTCTTTTTTATTTTTGTAATGATATTTTCTATTTTGCGCATAATAGCGATTTTCCTGAAGAAAGAAAGATCACCCAAAACAGAAACCAGATGTATGGTACTGTTGTATTTTTTTGCCAGATCCAGTGTTTTTTCCACCAGAAAATCCATTTTTACATCTGGGTCAAAAGGTAAAACAATGCTTTCAAAAGAATTGTATTCGTAGGCTTCATTGACCAGTATCACCGGAACTCTGCTACCCAAAATAACCCTCACTGCAAAGCTACCGATCAGGAACTGAATACCACTTACACCATGTACGCCCATGACAACGATTTGTGCCCCAATATTTTCAGCTGTTTTTCCGATAGAATTAAAAATGTTTCCTTCTACAACCATGGGAATGATTCGGGTATCTAAAATCTTCTCATATTTTTGACAGTATTCCGTCAGATTTACTTTTGCTTTTGCCGCAAATTCTTTGTTTTTCTCATCATGGAAAATGTTATCAACCACGTGTAAAGCATGTATCACACCAGAATTTTTTCGGATCAGTTCACCGGCATACCTCATGGCGTAAACAGATTTCTCTGTAAAATCAACCGGTACCAGCACAGATGTGATGTAACTGTATTGCATTTGATGGGAATTTAAAACAAATGTTTTTTATTGTTCGACAAAACGCCTTTTTAATCTACCGAAAAGTGTAAATGTAAGGATATTTTCAGGATATTCAAAACAAAACATTCAAAAATAATCATTGCATTCATCTGATCATCATGGTTATCAAAAAACCATTCAAAAAAAGGTGTACGATCATTTTTTATTCATCAGAACATCTGAATTCACCATGATGTTTTGATGATATGGAAAATGTTTTGTCTTTAATGTCAGCAAGAAAACTTATGAATTCATGTTTTCATGCAAGCACTGGTTAAATATTGTAGAACAGCGCTGCACCCGGGCCGATAGGGATTTCAGCAAGAATCCATATGATTAATAATATCAGCCAGGTGATCAGAAAAACAATGGTATAGGGAAGCATTGTGGCAATGATGGTGCCAATACCGGCATTCTTATCATACCTTTCTATAAAGGCAACAATCATGGCAAAATATGACATCATCGGAGCAATTACATTGGTAACACTGTCTCCTACCCTGTATGCCAGTTGGGTAAATTCCGGTGAGTATCCCAAAATCATGAACATAGGTATGAATACCGGTGCAAGAATGGCCCATTTGGCACTGGCACTGCCAATGACCAGATTAATGAAAGCAGCAATAAGCACAAGGGCTATCATCAGCGGTATGCGTCCTAAACCCAGACTACCGATCAGGTTTGCACCTTTGATGGCAAATATCAGACCCAGGTTTGTCCAGTTGAAATAGGCTACGAACTGTGCTGCGAAAAACACCAATACGATATACGTACCTAATGTTGACATGGATTTACCCATCCCATTAATAACATCATCGCTGCCTTTTAAGGTTTTCGCCCCTATTCCGTAAACAATACCTAAAATACCCGCCACAAGAAATATGATAGCAACAATACCACTCATAAACGGAGAGCGAAGCAAACCTCCGGTTTCCGGATCGCGCAAAAATCCTGATCCGGGAACATGTGCCCAAAAACCACTTTCAATGGGCATCATACTCCAGGCAATAAGCAAAACAATCACGATAAAGCCCACGAGGGTAAATTTCATCCCTCTTTTTTCGTTGGCATCAAGTTTTTTGATCTCTTCTGCTACAGCATCTCCTTCGTAGTTGCCCAAACGAGGTACAATGATTTTTTCTGTCACCCAGGTACCGATAAAAGCAATAAAGAAAGTAGAAACAAACATGAAATAATAATTTGCTGCCGGGTTTACCGTGTAGGAAGTGTCCACAATCCGGGCAGCTTCTTCAGAAAGACCAGCCAGAAGCGGATCAATAGTACCTAATAAAAGATTGGCAGAATACCCGCCCGATACACCTGCAAAAGCAGCAGCAATACCTGCGATAGGGTTTCTGCCGATGGCGAGAAAGATCATCCCACCCAAAGGTACCAAAACAACATATCCCACTTCACTGGCAGTATTGGATAAAATACCGGCAAAAACAATGGCAAAGGTTAAAAAACGTTTTGGAGCAGATAAAACCAACAATCGTAATCCGGTTGACATCAATCCGCTTGATTCGGCAATTCCAATGCCCAAAAGCGCTACCAATACTGTTCCCAGGGGAGCAAAAGATGTAAAATTGGTGACCATGTTTTTCATGATCATATGCAATCCTTCACGGGTAAGCAGGTTGAACGCTTCAACGGTATTGCCTGTACCGGGGTGCACCGCAGATACATTGAAGAAAGAAACGATGCCACTCAAAATAATAATTCCGATGGCAAAATATGCAAACAACGCACCCGGATGTGGAAGTTTATTCCCTACCCTCTCAATGCCTCCCAGTAAACCAGAAATAAAATTGTTGTCATTACCTTTCATATGTTCTTATTTTGATAACTAAATTATTGAAAATGAGATGCTCCTTAAATCATCGCCTCCCCTGTAGCTGATGATTTCTTTATCAGGCAAATGAGGGGATTCATGAGGATTCGTGTCGCTACCACTTATCATAAAAATGAGGCAAAAATAGTTTTTTTTTGGCACTATTCAGGAAAAGGACTGATTCTTTTTATGGGTTTATCCAGGAATTTCCAAATATTCTTTTGCAGGGTATTCGACACATCTTATACAGACACCTGGTGGAATCGTTTTCAGAATTAATCGTATGGATATGATGATTGTGATAAAAATGATTCCACTCTGAAAACTGCTTTTCGATAAATTCGTAAAATATCATGTTTTTTTATATCTGAATGTCAGGCATTAAAATTAGTCTCCATTCGTGTAATTCGGGGATGATAAACTTTTTGTAGTGCGCTCAGGAATAGTAGGTGATCGCTTGCAATTTCCTCTCAATTTACAGTAAAGTTGAAGCAGACTAACTCCCTTAAATTTAATACTCTCCAGTCAGTTATTTTTATAAATTGTTAAGCTTTCGTCCTTTTTCATTCTGTTAGCCAATTCAATGCTTTTTCTGTAATTTTTTGGTACCAATCCATTTCAGAATTCGATTCTTTTGCAATTTTTTTTGAGTATTCAAAAAAACTTTGAATGTGTTTCGGTTCAGGAATATAACTTGCGTTATATGAATCTTCAAGCATTTTAATAAAAACTTTCAAGGGTAACGGGATGATTGTTGTAGTTCCTCCATAATAGCTTATATTGATTTTGTGTAAAGCATAAAAATGCGCTATACAAGCTTCATTGATATTTGGGGCAATAAATAAACAGTAAGCTGGTTTATCGGTTTCTTTTTTTACTTTAGCAAGATGCCTTGTAACAGGCTCTCCTTCTGTTTCATACTGTCTTCTCCCAGATTGCATTGTAACTTCAACTGTCAATCCAAAATCACCATAATCACATAAAATATCTGCCATATTTCCTTGAGCGGTTGACATTGGTTTTCCAAAATCATCAAATTTTAAATTCGCTTTAATCCTACCTCCATCTAACATTGTCATTGCTCTCCAAGTGTTCCATTCTAACATCAGAGGTGTGTCGTATAAAGTATTTTCAAGTATTTGGTCAAATGTTGTATTTATTTCTTCAAAAAGTCGGTAGTCCTTTATTGCCGCTACTTGATTAGTTATGAATTGCTCCTTTCGATTATCTAACTCATCAGCCAAAATATTTTTCAGCTCTTTCAGACTCATTGTATCGTCAATATGTAAAGTAGGGAATTCTGACTGAATTTTTTTGATGAGTAATTCTCTGTTATCAGTTAAGAGCTTTGGAAGCTCTGGATTTCCTAAATATGCAACATATCGCTCTTCATTTTCTACAAAACAGGGGTCTTGGGCAGTCGTTTTCAAAAAGTAATCTACTTCTTCTATTTTTTCTGGATTAATAGATAAAGACTTTCCAATATGTGAAATGTCGACCAATCCGGTTGCTCTTAAATAACGAACGCATGCATCTGCATAATCTCTCAGATTAGATGCTTGTATACTTAAAAATTTTGTAACAGAAGCGTCTTTGGTTTCTCTGGTTTTTGTTTTTCCTGAATGAATTCTATCTGAATATATTAACCGTAGTTCTGAATGCAAATAGCCTTTAAAGAACTTCTTGTAATTTCCTTTATTTTTGGCTTTCTTAATTCTGAATTGGTCAATTTTGGAAACAACTATGTCGAACTGTCTGTAATCGGTTAATTGTAACCCAAACAACCTTAATTCATCAAACTTCAATGAACCAAAATGTCGAATCAACCGAAATAGTTCAA
>CAYMLS010000079.1:0-17928 GCA_964390665.1 uncultured Bacteroidales bacterium
TTTTTTACAAAGTTAGTGAATATTTTATCTTGCAAATCACTATATGCGCCAAACCGATTTCTCCACGACTAATCCTAAAAGTTACATCTTGTAATAACTGTTATGACCCGTTAACAGGATGGAGTTTCCAAAATTTCTTTATAAGGCTGATTTCCTGTTTTTTTCCAAATAATCATGCGCGTGTGTGTCAAAAATTTTGTCGTGGTTCGGTTCATCAATTCTAAAAGACCCCATAAGACAGCATTATGTTTTCTGATAAAATTGTGCCAACCTGAGAATGGGTCAATCAATGTCTGCTAAAAACACAGTATAAAATAATTCGTTGAATAAATTTCGTTCCTTGAGGCATTTCTGTAATTTAAGAGATGAATAATTAGTGCTTGGGGGAAAACGCCAATTGCTGCGATAGGCTCGCCTTCAAAACAGTTACCTCAACAAGCTCAGCAGAGGCTATTTACGAAAAGTAAACTCTTGTTTTTCAGTCATCGCCCATTTTGCACTTGACGCTTTCTTTATCAAGCACCGTTAAAAACGTTTCCGTGGATTTCAACTGGATGTTGAATACCTATCACGGTGCTTTCTGTTTCATAAGATGGCATGGATTAGGTCAGGCAGGCGGTACCCTTTGGGTGCATAAATCCACCCACCACTATGACCTGCTCAACTGGTGGATCGATTCAGACCCTGAAGAAGTTTATGCTTTGTGCGATCTGAGTTTTATGGCAGCAATGGGTAATTCAGAGGGCAAAACTGCCGGAATTGTAAACATATTGGAGAATGTGACTTTTACTGGGACATCACAAAAAACGAGCACCTGATGAACCTGTACGTGAAGAATGAATTCGCTTTGGAATATAATAAAGCAAGGAAGTTTGGTTTAAAAATCTGAATTTTCCACTGGTTAAACCCTATGGAAAATAAAAGGCACAAAAACATGCTGCTATTCAAAATAAATTATTAAATTTATATGTTTATAATTTTAAAGCGGTCCCCGTTCTTTATCTTAGGGGGGAGCTCGCCAACACCTTGGCTAAATGATTTACATGCCGCGAATTATAATCATGTGCGTGTGTGTTAAAATTTTTGTCACGCTCGATTCACAATATCAAATTGATTTTTGCTTTTCAGACAAGACCCTTATGGACAATATTTTATCAATAAAATTCAAAACTATGAGCAAACTAATATTTTTTCTGTTTGCAATTTTTTTAATGGCAAGTTGCAATCAAAATTTGAAGCAGGAAAACCTTATTACTGTAAAAGGCAAAATACCTGTGAAAGAAATGGGAGTAACCTTAATACACGAGCACATTTTGGTTGATTTTATTGGAGCCGACAGCACGGGATACCATCGTTGGGAAAAGTCAGAAGTGATTGAAAGGGTGCTTCCTTTTTTATTGGAAGCCAAACAAAAAGGGGTAAATACATTTTTTGAATGCACCCCTGCCTATTTAGGACGTGATCCTTTATTGCTCAGGGAACTTTCAGAAAGAACCGGAATGAATATAATTACCAATACAGGTTATTATGGTGTAAGAGACAATAAATATATTCCTAAACATGCTTTTGAGGAAACTCCTGAAGAAATTGCCAGCGTATGGATTGATGAATTTAACAATGGAATTGAAGGTTCTGGTGTATTCCCGGGATTTATTAAAATTGCCGTGGAAAGGAAAGATACCCTGTCTCCCATGAATTTAAAAATTGTTAAAGCAGCAGCAATTGCTCACAAAGCAACAGGTTTGACCATTGTTTCGCATACCGGTACCGATGGACCAGCATTTGCGCAATTAGAAGTTTTGAAAAACGAAGGTGTTTCTCCTGAAGCCTTTGTATGGACTCATGCTCAGCATGGTACTTTTTCAGGATACATAAAAGCCGCAAAACAAGGTGCATGGATTTCCCTGGATAATGTAAACCGAAAAAAAATTAATAAACCTGGTGCGATTGATTGGTATGTAGAGGTTTTATCAAGACTTAAAAACGAGAATCTGCTTCATAAAGTTTTTATATCTCATGATGCAGGATGGTATGATCCGGAACAGGAAAATGGTGGAGACTATCGAGGATATGCAGATATCTTCGAAAACCTGATTCCATCATTAAAGGAGAATGGGTTTAGTCAGGAAGATATCGATTTATTGCTTATTCATAACCCACAGAAGGCATATGCTGTAAATATCAGAAAAATCAAACAATTAAAACTATAGACAATCAGTTTAAAGGTGAAACAAAAACTTGTTTATATTTGAATTAAAAATAGCACTATTTCCCGGCAGAACTGATAAAGGCTGCAGCGCAACCATCTCCTTAAAGGAAAATGACCATGAAATTTATCAAACACCCATGGCAAATGATTTAATAATCAAAAAGAATCTCACTTTCTATATTCGCCCCGTCTCAAGGTACGCATAAAGAAGCAGTTGGTGTTTTCATGAACAAACTTATGAAGTTCAACCCACGAGATTTATAATCAAAACAATAACGAATATGACCAAAAAGATATAGAAGAGCACCTTAGCAATGGCTGCAAAACCTTTGGCTATTCCTGTAAATCCCAACAGTGCAAAAATAATAGCAGCGATCAAAGCAGCGATAATCCATCCCAACATGACAAATAATTTTAATGAATATTTAATTTACTACATGTTTATAGTCAATATTCATTCCCGGAAAACCAAAAGATGAACTATGTTTCATGATCTTTTTGATTTCGGAACGGATATAGTATTGAAAATCATATAGTTATGTGCTTTTTTCAGCATAAACATATTCTCTGGATTGTAAAAGTAAGTTGAGGAAATTCAGAAACCTAAAATCCGGCGTTGGGGATATTCTTCCCCAAGCGAGGATTCACATGATGATTTTTATTTGTTTCTGGTTTCTGGTTGGGTTCGGTTGTTTATATTGTTTGAAAACCATAATGTTAACGCTAAACACCTTTTGCCTTTCAATGATCCGGCTAGAGGAAATAGCGCCAAAGGGATCGATTTAATATTTCTTATTCTATGATCACCTCTGTACCGATCCTTTTAAGAAAATCAGTTAAATCAGGCAAATCAAAATGCAATAAACTTCCAGGTGCAATGGTGAAAGCAAAGTCCGGATCGTAGTACTCATTCTGTATAAGATTCATTGCGGGTTCGGGAAAGTCATGAAATGTGATCTTCAAAAAAGGATTCTTAAGTACAGCAAAAAGTAAAAAGGATGATGCAGAGTTTCCCTGTACATATGCTTCTGTCTTTTTAGCGGAAAGATGTGTATCGCTCTGGATAAACTGCATCAAAAGATCGATTGCTTCTGCCTGGATACCAGGAATGCTTTTTCCTGCCAGGTTTGCGCCAAATGTATAGTTAAATGGTACCCCCTGAATATCGCTATCGCCAGTGAACTCTTTGTCGAAGAGTTCTCCCATGCCTGGGAGATCTGACGAAATAACAGTATAACCATCATCCAGAAGTTCTTGCAGATGCGGTTCATCCAATACTTCTCTTTTCCCATCAGGGTGAAACCACACGATGATCTTTTCGGGATTCTTATGTGCAGGTTTTATAAGATATACAGGCAGGACAAAATCATTTTTGTTGTTCTCCAGAAAGTATTTTTGTACTTCGATCTTTTTATTTTCTGTGAAAAACTTTCCGGTATACACAGCAGCGGTAAGTTTCCGGTCAAAGCGGATACCTGAAGTGGCGGCAACCTGTTCTTTCATTCTGTCGGGGTTGACCGTTTTACCCGGAAAGTATTTTAGATTCAAATCGTACACTGTTTTGCTATCAAAGGTTGTAGCTACCTGACCGGTTTGAGTTACCCAAAGTTCCTCCATCGAAAAGGGTGAGGTCTCTGTATCAGAGGGGTCGCCTTTCAGGTCAAGATGTTTTTGAAAAAAAGTATAAAGTGCTTCCCTGTTTTTTTTTGTTGATTCATGAAAACCCATATCCTCTGTCATTTCAATGTATTGCGGTTTTCCCAACACTGTATAAGATCTTTTTACTTCATCAAAAGTTTCTCTGGCACCCTGGATACTGAAAAAGTCGTTTGTGGTGGTGATCATCAGTGCCGGTTTGGGAGCATGAATATGCAGATAGTCAGCATGATCAAAACCTTTGGAGATGGATTTAAAGGGATTTTGTTCGGCATCTTGTGGCCCTATTGATTGCAGCAGCCGCTTAAAACTGGTGATATAGCTCTCGGGTGCTGTTGCATAGATGCGGTCATCGCAGGCAGTAATCTGGGCAGTCTGAGTTCCCCCTCCTGATCGGCCAGTCATACCGATCCGCGTCATGTCCACTTCAGGGCGGGTCTCTAAGTAATCAAGGACCCGGATACCATCCCAGATAAAATAGTCGGTAAGTGAAATACCTGTGAGCAGTGTTTGAACCCCGGCATAGGAGTGCTCTTTTGTGGGGTGACCCAATTCAGACTTTCCGCTATCTGCATTGAGATACTGTATGCGCTCACCCTGCCCGATGGGATCAAATGCCATAACAATGAATCCTTTATCAACCAGGTTGAGAATTACATGTTGATACTTTTCACTCCGGAAACCCGTTTCGGTATGTCCGCTGGCATAGATCACGGCTGGTGCCGGATGTTGCCTTTGTTTAGGCAGGAACAGTCCTGCGGTTACATAGAATCCGGGATGCGATTCAAACAACACTTTCTCAACGGTGAAGGTTTCCCGTTCTATGACTCCGGTAATACGGGCGTTCAGGGCACTTTTTTCAAATTTTGAAAGCGATCCGCAGAGCACCTCCTTCACGTTATTCTGATGCATTTTCCACTCCTCTTCAGATTGCAGGGATGATACTAACTCTGCCCGTTCATCCAGAAATTTGAAGGTTTCGTTGGCGATTATCCGATACAAAGCCTGGTGATTATCCAGCAAGGTGAGCCATTGTCTTTCTTCTTCGCGGTTGGCGTGAATTACGGATTTGGAAGGATCCTGTGCAAGGGTATGAAAGTTGAAAAAGAGAAAAGGCAAAAGTAAAATCAGCAATGTTGTTTTCATCTGTTTCATCAGTTTATTTACATGTAAAATTCAACTCTGAAAATTTCAAGTTTTCTACGATCCTTTCGAAGAAAATGAAAAAGTAGTCGTCGATACAAACGAATCAAACGACTTTTCGTATTTTGCAATCATTGAATCATGTATCCGGGTATAGTATAAATTGATGAGGGTTGCTTTTATAAGTTCAATTTTTAAAGAAATCCTCTCATCTGTCGGTTTTTATCAATTACCAACTCAACCTTACAATTGGGTTCTTAGAACCATTACAAGGTCATGCTAAGGTAATTCCATCCCTGCTTTCTCACATTTCCGGTGATAAACCTTTCATGGAATATCCCGGTAGTGCGCTATGCAATGCACAGTTGTTGTTAACGATTATTTTGTGACCCCGGCAGGATTCAAACCTGCAACCCTCAGAGCCGAAATCTGATGCGCTATTCAGTTGCGCCACGGGGCCTTGTTTTCATAACCTTACGAGTCTTGAAAACTTTTTATTTTATCTTTTTATAATTTGATCAAGTCGGTTCTCGTTTTTTCTTCAACCCGAGAGCTCGCCAACACACTGACTGTATGTTTTATATGCCGCGAACTATCATCATGTGCGTGTGTGTCAATATAATTGTCATGACCGGTTCTTTTGCGAAGATAAATTATTTAAATTAAAATTCAGAATTATTCTTTCCTGAAAATGAATCACTATTGCCAGGAAAAACAAAAGCAAGGAGTTCGGAGGGCATTTCAATAATGGTTTTGGCGCCGCAGGTCTCCAGTTGCTGCCGGGTGCGCATGCCCCAGCTGACGCCCACGGGAAAGAAACCACCGGCCTGTGCAGTATGTATATCGTTTTCTGAATCGCCCAGAAAAATGATCTCTCCGGGAGGCACTTGCATGCGTTCTGCCAGTTCAAGCGCTGTGGTGGGATCGGGCTTGCGGGGTTTGTTTTCCTTTTGCCCCATGATCTCATCAAAAAGATCTGTTGGCAAAAGTCTTTCGCAACATTTTATGGTAAGATCGTGGGGTTTGTTGGATAAAACCGCCATCTTCACTCCACTTTCATGAAGCTGGTGGATCAGGTTGATGATGCCGGGAAAAGGAAGCGTTTTCACATCGCAATTCATCCCATATTCAGTTTTGAATTCGTTGAGTAACTGGTCAATAAATGTTTCTTCCCGTTTCTGTTCCGGAAGCATTCTTTCCACCAGTTTTCTGGCTCCGCTGCCGATAAATGCTTTGTATTGCTCTGCGGTATGTTGCGACAAATTGTGTTGTTTTAATATTTTGTTTGCGCTGTCTGACAGATCTTCGAGGGTGTTGAGCAGGGTTCCGTCGAGATCAAATATTACGCCTTTGTAATTCATCATAGTATTGTTTTCTGATTTTTATTGCTGTTCATGATCTTATCCGATAAGGTTTGCTGACACTATTTATGATTTATGTCCTTATTTTCTGTTGGAATAATATACTGTAAAGTTGCATAAAAGTACTGCTTTTCTGTGATTTCCAAATTGAAATTTCATAGATACCGAAACCATTATGTTCTGCGCGTGAAATCTCTTCCATTCTTCAATTACTGCACAGATTTTTGATTGTCCACCCTTTGTCTACCTTGAATGATGCTTCAAAATTATGTTATCATTTTGGATTCCACTATCTTTAAACATATGTTTCATGTTCGGCAAATTCAGATTTTGTTGGAACGGATATTCTTTAAATTATCTATTTAATAACAACTAAAATTCTTTTATTATGAAATCATTTCTCCTGCTTTTTGCCCTGTTATTCACTTTTATTGCCTGTACCCCTGATGATCAGGAAGTTCCTGAGATCGTTGAGGAGTTACCTGGTGTAGATATAGATGATGAAGTGGAATCCGACCAGGGTTCCATAGGGATCAGTATTAGCACCCGAAATCTTGCCCGAAAGGGATATATTGCTGCCACAGCGGATATTCTTGTAATATCTGAAACGGGTAATTTCAGTAAATTAGATATTCCTTTTGATGAACTTACCAATATTGCCTTACTCCGTTACGAAGTAGATAGCCTTTCCGAAGAACAATCCAATGAGCTTCGCAATGGTGTGGATTTAACGGTTCGAATAAAGGATGATGAGGGCAATACACTTCTGATCCGGGAGTATTCCAAAACATCATTTTTACCCAGTCCGGAAGATATTGAAATGCCCGCCAGTGATTTTGAAAACAGATACAGCCGCATTGCTTTGCGTGAGCAGATCAATCATTATGTACAGGTGGTATCTTCCGATAATACTGTTCTGGGAGGTCCTGATAATTCTCATTTTTCCAATGCCACAGACCATCCGCTCCCCATAGAGTTTGTACCATCGGAGGAGTTGAATTATGAAACCAATACGTCGGCATTGCACACTGCATTCAGGTTCAGGGAAATTCCGGAAAAACCCAATGTATTCAATATCTCAAGGCATCATGGTGATGATATCCATTACGTATATTTTCACAGCAATGGATTTTTGTCTATTCAAACCAAACGCAATCTGATCATCAACGGAGGTAATACCAATGCTGAGGATCTCTTGAATTATCAGTTTTTGATAGAAAAGGCTGACGAGGGAAAATATACTATCACACCCCTTGTTACAGGTATTCCGGTTTCGCTAAGTGGTGAAGACAATCTTTTTGAATCAAAAGAAGATTTGGATCCTTCTTATTTCAGAATTTTTTCGCTTGATATCGACTGGCAGGTGCAAAGTTTGGGTACCTCCTATATGCAACCGATACTTCCTGCCGCTGAAACAGCATCTGCTTTTAACAGTACCCTGCGCAACTGCAGCAGCGGACCATTGGAGCAAAAGGTAGGTCAGTCAGAAACCATCAGCTCCACCAGTACTGTAGAATGGAGCGAATCCATGTCGGTAAGTTCCAAAAATACGACATCTGTTTCCGTTACTGTTGGTGCTGAAGTAGAAACAAAATTTTTCGGGAGTGGAGGTACTGCAAGTGTATCTGCTACAGGTGGTTACGAGTACACGAAAGAAGCAACACAAACACGGACACAGTCGTCTTCTTTTGAGGAAACCGAAAGTGTTACAGTTTCATTTGAACGGACAATTACCGTGCTCCCCGGAACAGCCACGCAGGTACTGGATATTTATCAAACGTATGAAAATATCCGTATCCCTTTTGTACAGCGCTTCAGGATAAAGGGTACTTTTCAGGATAATAACGAACCGCTTACAGGTGAGGAGGTTGTCTCTCAATTTAATTTCAATAGTTTCACAGGTGTAATAACGGAAGTGGGAGATGATTTTATTGAAGTTACCGTTCGTGGCAACAATCATATCAATCGTCTTATTGACACAAGAACCTCTGCCGATGATATACCTGCAGATTGTAATAATTGAGAATCATTCTGAAATCAACTTTCTTATTTCCAGTTAAAAAAACAATCCATCCCCAGGGTGGATTGTTTTTTTTGCAGAATAACGAACAGTCAGACACATGAACTGAGCATTTGTTCAGGAGGTGATCTTGAAGGGATGAGTCCACTCAAAAAAAATATATATTATCCACAAATTACACCAATGGACACTAATTTTAATGCTTGACATTTAGACAAATAAAAGAATGATATTTTCACGAATTTCTCTGAAAACGAGTTTTCGGATTGGACTCAGGGATATGTTGATAGATGAGCAATGTGTCTCTGAAGTATCTTGAATGTTAGGCGTTTAAATTAATATTGTATCTTATTTTTACAACTTACATGCATAAATATCAAGACCAAACAATGTGTAAATGAGATTATTGTGTTTTTTCCAGCCTGGAAGAGAGGACGAAGATATAAGTTACCTATAAAAACTATTTCATGCTTGTAAGAAAGTGCCAATTGCTGTGTTGGACTATCCTTCAAAACAGTCGATTTGTGAATTTAAACAACTGATATATAGTCATTAAACGCCTTTCTGTTGACGTTTTCCTGCAGGTACTGGTTATACCGGTTCATTATTCACCAAGATCTTTTTAAATATCCTAAAACAAAGAAGAGTCCTTATATTTGCTTTTTAAACAGAATCAAAATTAATATAGCAATCAAAGCAGATTGTCAAATTTAAAACATTAAATATGAAGAATTTAGCAACATTTTTAATTTTATCGGGCTTTTACTTTTTTGCAAATGCCCAGGTGGGAGAACCACCGGTAAAAGCCCCTTTTGAAAAACTTGATCTTTATTGTGTAAACGACTGGTGGAACCATGCGAGGCAAGTAAAAAACAGTCCGGATCTTATTGTTGATGTGGAGGTGCCTCGCGACGAAGTAATTTGTTTTGGCATGTATACCACACACAATAACGTGATGAAAATGAGTGCACAGCTTTTCCCACTTTACCCTGAAGAAACCAGGGAAGTGCGGCTGGAGCTGAAAAGAAACGGAAGATGGCAGGAAGTAGCCAAGGAAAATGTCAATGATATTGGTTGGTCGGCATTGTTCAGGATTGAAAACTGGGATGATACGAAAGACGTCCCGTATCGTTTACGTCACGGAGAAGATGCGGTGTTTGAGGGTTTGATACGTAAAAACCCGATCCATAAAGATGAAATTGTAGTTGCTTCTTTAAACTGTAATTCAAATAAAGATCGGGGACAAAGAGAAGAATATACTCGAAATGTTAATCATTTTGATCCTGACCTTGTGTTTTTTGCGGGAGATCAAAGTTATGACCATACTGAACATACAGCAGCATGGTTGCTTTTTGGTCTTCAGTTTCGTGAAATTTTCAGGGAGCGACCTTGCATAACTATCCCCGATGATCATGATGTAGGTCAGGGAAATATCTGGGGCGAAGGTGGCAAGGTAGCGTCTTCTCCGGCAGGCGATGACGGAGGTTATTTCTACCATCACGAGTATGTAAAAATGGTGGAACGTTGCCAGACAGCACATCTGCCTGATCCTTACGATCCCACCCCTATTGGGCAGGGCATTGGTGTATACTATACCAATTTAATCGTGGGAGGCGTTGATTTTGCCATTATCGAAGACCGTAAGTTTAAAAGCGGTCCTGCCGGTAAAATCCCTCAGCAAGGGCCACGTCCCGACCATATCAGAAACCCTGAATATGATCCGAATTCCATTGATCTGGAAGGTTTAAAACTCCTTGGTGATCGACAGCTTGTCTTTCTGGATGACTGGGGAAAACAATATGAAAATGTATCCATGAAAGCTGTTCTTTCACAAACCGGATTTAGTGGTGCAGCCCACAGACATGGTCAGTTTGAAAACTATTTACATGCCGACCTGGATTGCAACGGATGGCCACAAACTGGCAGAAACAAAGCATTGCAATTGATAAATGATGCCGGAGCGGTACATTTGGCCGGCGACCAGCATTTGGCCACATTGGTTCAGCATGGAATTGATGAACACCGCGACGGTCCCTTTGCTTTTGTTGCCCCTGCCATAGTTAATAACTACTACAGAAGATGGTGGCATCCGCTGGATGAGCAACCGGGGGAAAACAAAGACCCTGATAATCCGCTGCCTTTTACCGGAGATTATGTGGATGGGTTAGGCAATAAAATTACCATGCATGCCTATGCCAACATCGAAAATCAGGATAAACTCCGCGATGGCTTTGGCATTATTCGTTTCAATAAAAAACAGAAGAGTGTAACTTTTGAAAGTTGGGACCGCTTTACCGATGTAACAAAAAGAGGAGCGAAGCAAATGCCCGGTTGGCCGCGTACCATCCGCCAAACTGGTTCCGGTCAAAACATTACATGGAGTCTGGATCCATTAAAATAATTTTTCGATGAAGAAAAACTGGCTGGTTGTCCTTTTTGTGATTTGTATACTGGTTGTATTGTATTTTATTGAAGTAAGTAAAATTGATCCAGGTCGTGGAAACAGTATGCCAACCCTTGATCATTTGCAAACAGACGAAGTATCTGAAAACTGGGGACCCTTTTACAAAGTCAGGGCGACCATTATTGACGGACAATCAGCCAGTTTTACCATTCCAAAGGAAATAAGAGAAAACAACGGGAAAGAAATACATCTCACCGGTGCCGTGGTTTTCAGGGGAAACGGTTGCGAACTCATCGATAACAATACTACCCGGGTGAATTATTTCTTTTTGATGCCATCTCTTGGGTTGGCACAGGCATGCGTTTTACAGCCCGATATTGCTATGCGTTGGACCATAAGAGTAAACCTTGAAAATCCATGGATATTAAGCCGAAATGATATGATTGATACAGAAGCAACAGTCTCCGGAATTTTAAATATTGATACTTCAAAACCTTATGAAGCTGCATTTATAGTCGAAAATGCAACCGCCCAGCTAAAGACAGAAAATGATTAACACACTATTTAATATACTACTTGAATCTGCGCCCTATGTATTGCTGGGATTTATAATTGCAGGCATAATGAGGTACTGGGTTCCTCAAAATGTGCTACAAAAGCATTTGGGGGGCAGGTCTTCCGGCTCGCTGTTTAAATCTGTGGGCATCGGCAGCATCCTCCCTTTGTGCTCCTGTGGTACCATTCCATTGGGAATCGGATTGTACAGAAGTGGTGCATCCGTGGGAAATATGCTGGCATTTATGACTTCCACACCTATTCTTTCCCCGGTTTTGATCGCCCTCGCCTTATCCATGCTTGGCGTAAACCTTACGGTCACCCTGGTTGCTTCGACAATTCTGGGAGCATTGGCAATGGGATTTACAGGAAACCGCATCCTCAAAAAAGACAACTTGGCCCATAAACCTGAAACATGCAGCAAACAATATATCAGCAATAAACAAACGAAAGAAAAACCGAAAAGCAAACTGTCACAAACCCTCCGCTGGTCATTTTTTGAGTTGGGTTCTGATGTAAGTGTTGATATAACCATCGGTCTGAGTATTGCAGCCCTGTTGCTCACATTTCTGCCACTGGAATGGATTTCCACCTGGCTGGGGCAACAGGATGTTTATACACTTATCTATGTGATCATACTCGGAATACCGGTTTATGCATGCAGTATTCCTTCGGTTCCGGTTGTGCAGGGTTTGTTGTTACTGGGTGCAACACCGGGTGCTGCTGTTGCCTATATGATCGCTGGTCCTGCAACCAATCTGGGTGAATTGAATGCTATCCGTAAATCGATGGGGTTGAATTCTGCCGTTTTTTATGGCTTGTCGTTGATCGCGATCGCACTGCTGACCGGGATGTTCACTGACCAGTTTGTTTTTCCCGATTACCAGTATCATGCTTACAGGGTTCAGGGTGAACTGGTGGTTAGCCAGTGCTGTGTGCCGCTCATATTCGGTGAAGGAATCGATACATCCGGTATGTCTCCTCAAATACCCCTGTGGCACTGGCCTTTTGGCATTGTGCTGTTTGCTATCATCATTTATGGTATAATTATGAAAACCATGCACTTTTTTGTGAATCCCTGTAAAACCTGCACATGGAAAGCTTATGGCAACGATGGATTCTGTGGTTCCAGATGCCATGTAAGAAGAAAGTACGATTATTTTAGAAAATTAATTTGAAACAGGATGCAAAAATCAACAATTTTTTCAATTTCAGTATTAACTATATTTTCTAGCTGCCATCAGGATGATAAAACCGATGAAGCACAAAAACCAAACATTGTGATCATTTATGCCGATGATGTGGGTATAGGTGATTTGAGCTGTTATGGGTCAGAACTCATAAAAACACCTCATCTCGATGCCATTGCCGACAATGGAATCAGGTTTACCAATGCTTATGCCACCTCTGCCATGTGTACTCCCAGCCGTTTTTCATTGCTTCATTTTCTTTTTGGTGTGTTGTTTTGTTTTTTTCTCTTCATTTTTCATGATTAAATTCCATCCATAAATCTTCGAGCGTATCTTTATGTCCATAACCTTCAAATGCTGATTTTAAAATACTTTCAATTCTTTTTATGAACAACTGATGATCATGAATATTTTTGTATTTGTTCAATATTTGTTCAAATAATTCCTCAAAATACAAATAATAATCTTCTCCAAAATCGCCACCCAGGTTACGGGCGCATTCGTTTCCTGCTTCTATCGCATAAAGTTCTAACTCTATTTGATACTCTGGTTTTGGTGTAATATTCGAAAATCCTTCTAAAATTTCTTCGACCAAATCCAGATTTATCCCATCATTAAGTTCCCAATCAGGGTAAATTGCCCTGTCAATTTTTTGTTTATATTTTTTAAGAATCGAAGTACTCGTTTGGCTCTTATATTTTAAATCAAAATAGTCCTGAACAACCTTAAATTTCTCAAAAAGTGTAATCAACTCGGTATTCAGTTCATCTACACTTTTCATTCTTAATATTTTTTTCAATTCAGTTTTATTCATTTATCTGTACTGTATTTTTGCATGGCATACAATGATCAGGATTAAGCGTACTGTGGTTTTCGTAGCGATACACTGTCCGTGCACCTCAAAGTTTCTCAAAAACAGAAATGCTTAATTTTGGATGTTTAACCCGCATTACGCTTATAAAGTGTTGCCATAAGTTTTTATTCATTTTGAAATTCTCTTAAAACAGGTAAAGCTTCATTGTCAAAGTCAAACAGCGCCTGATTTTCCCAGGGTGATGCAGCTGTTGACTGATTTCCTTTCCAGGCAATTAATTCAGCTCCCCAGTAACAAAACCCTATTCCTTTATCCACTTCTTGCATACTGATCTTCAAATCCTTAATAAATTTTCGTTGTCCTTCGGATGTAGCTGGATATTCGGGTAAAATTAGCTGTTCATCAGAACCAACTATATTGTGGGTCCAATCATTCCATTCCAGTGTAAAAGGATACGCTGTTTCAGCAATTATAATTTGCTTATTATTTGATTCACTTAAATGTTGGATGGTTGTTCTGAGGTTATTCAAAGATTTTCCGTGCCAAACAGGGTAGTAGGATAAGCCAATAATATCATAATCAATCGTGCTCAATTGCCTGAAGAACCAATCAGCATTTTCGGTTCCTGCATAATGCAAAATGATTTTACAGTCATCTGAACTTTCTCTTACAGCAGAAATTCCTTCCTGAAGCAGACTTATGAAATTTTGATACCTGGTCGAAATATCTCCGTAAGGATGCAGTATGCCCGTGTTTATTTCATTTCCAATTTGAACGAAATGTGGTTTAATATCAGTGATTACTTTTTTTGTATAGACATAGAGACTGTCTTTTAAATTGTTCAGACCAATTCCTGACCATTGCGAAGGAGTTTGTTGCTGTCCCGGATGTGCCCAGGTATCTGAGTAATGAAGCGTTATCCAAATTTTAAATCCCATGTTTTTCAGTGTTTCAGAAAACTGTTTAACTTCCTCAAAACCAGAATGCTCATTATCTGGATGTACCCATAATCTTAACCGTACCGTATTTATACCGTTCTCTTTGAGTATTGTTAAGAAGTCATTTTGATTTCCTTTCAGGTCATAAAAAGTTGGATTTGAACCTGATATTTCAGGATATCTTGAAATATCAACCGCAGTGATGAGTTCCTTGTTTCCAATACCGGTATTGGGATCATTGATAACCCCTGTCTCACAAGAGGTAAAAATTACAATTAATAATATTATTTGAAATATTCGACACATTTTTAATTTAAAAATCAGATTTCTTATATGCAAAGCATTTGAAATCATGCTCTCCCTGTTGATCAAACCTTGTCATATTACAGAGAAATTCTTCATTTGGGTCATCGTTATGTACACAAGTCAAACACAATGATGGTTTTTGAATCAAGTCATTATTGATCTCGTATCCATCATCATCAAAGAATCCATGTATCTCGCCAGGATTTATATTGTCAATATGTCTTTGACCTTTTCTGTTTTCCCGTTTTTTGATTGCCTGATCAATCTCATAGTCATCATTTGGCATACTTTCTCCGGTAATACAAGTAAAACACCCATTTCCAGATGAGGCAGAACCAATCACCCAAATATCATTGCCACACGAGCATTTAACTCCATTTTGATAATCCCCGAGCGCTTTTTTAAGTCGTTTTTCTACATCTGATTTATTTTCGGTCGGATTATGTTTTAAATGCAGTTCAATATATTTTTCTATCGATATTTTTTTAAATTTCATATATATTTATTTTGTATGAATTCTGATCGTGCTCTCCCATCGTTTTTAATCCCCCGAAGTTTACAATATTCTGCCAATTTGTCCAAATCCACAACAATATCTGTAACTTCAAATCCCTGATTTATAAACTCGCGCTTTGCTTTCTCAAATGCTTTATGCCAATGATGCCAGGTATCGTGCATGCTTTCCCTGTCATCAATCATATTGATAAAGCGATTCCAGTCTTTTTTTCTATAATATGCCAGTTTTATTCCCATCATGTTCCTGTGTTTTCATTGTATGCGGCACAACATTCCCATCACACCCATTGCCTTTATGCCCATTTTCAGGTAATTTATTTTCTCTTTGTAACGGTCTGCTCTCACAACGCTACATCCCAATCCTCCGTATTCTGCCATCTTTCTACATGCGTTTAATCTGCTTTATATTCTCATTCCGCTTCGTGTTTTTATTGATTTTTTCAATGTGCAAATATAAGATAATCGCAAATATGATCAACCTTTTTAACAGAATATCTCTCAAAATAAAGACAGAAAAGAAGAAATCTGTGTTTTAATAGGATGGATTTTACGGGGAAGAAAGTGGTGCAGATGTAAATATGTGTATGCGTTCGATGATTTGAGGGGCTAATACACAATGCTCATCCATTGGGTCAGGCACTAAACCGGGAGACACAATTTCCCGGCAAACCGGCAATGGTTTTCACCACCCACAAAGTGTAAAGTTGAAATATGTACGTGTCTGATGGATTTACCCTTAACACTTTCATTCGACATTTCATTTAGAGGCATGGCTACTTCTATGAGTTTTTTGCAATTGATTATATGTTTTCAATGTTGTTAATCCAATTATTAAACCGTGGGCATTTTTGCCGGATTTTATCCAAACCAATTTCTTCCGCCAGTGAGGCACCATATATTACTTTATTGTACCCGACAATATGGTGCATTAACCTTTTTGACGGGGCACTTGTAGCACCATCGTTTATATCTTCAGGATTAGAGTATTGATTGAAAATATTTACAAAACCTTGATAATCCTTAAATTCATTGGTGCTAAAAATTCGGGTAAACACATCAATTGTATTAAACAGCAAACCTTCAAACTCATGTAATTGAATATATGGCATAAAACGGTGCCTGAAGTTTTTATCGATATTCTCCCTCATTGCATTTTCGAGTACATCCATTCGCTCTGCCCTGTTTGGTTTTTGCAGGGATTGTTCCCATGCAGGGTATTTATGGTGCTCATGGATACCATAATAATCAATTAAGGTGGTAACAAAAGCCGTTCTATCCTGTTTTAAGTGAGTAATAACCTGTTTTTTTAAACTTTGCCAGGAAATAATTCCACCTTCTGTTTTTTTTATGGTAGGGAAGTCGATATAAATTTCAGATTCATTAAAATGCGGTTGCAAAACATCATTACAAAATGCTTGCTCAGTCTGACCTTCGCAAATAATTATTATTCTTTTCATTTCGTGAAGGGTTGTGCGGAGTTAATAATATTACGTTCCCATAATTCGCCCATTGTATGGTCTTCAAGCCAAACTTTCAGGTTATGAGCATCCAGATGTCTGAAAACCGATTGGTTTTCTTTAGCATCCTTATCTACAGTAATCACATTTTCGGGCATAAAGCAATCCACTAAGTTTACCGATTGCGTTGAAATGATCATTTGTGTTTTGGAGGAAGCCATTTTAATGAGAGCAGCCAGTTTTATAATTGCCTGGGGGTGCAAACCTAATTCAGGTTCATCTATAACTATCACCGAGGGTGGTTCGGGTTGAAGTAAAACTGTAGCAAGTGCAATAAACCTGAGTGTGCCATCAGAAAGATGATATGCAGAAAAGTTAGAGTTCAAATCACCTTTATCAACCCAGCGTAGTTCTATTTCCTTATTATTTAATTTTGAAGGCTCTAAAATAAATTGGTCGATATAAGGAGATACTGATTTAATTGTTTTTTCAATTCGCTTAAATATTAGTGGATGTTCTTTTTTAAGTAAATACAAGAATGCCGGAAGGTTTCTTCCATCAGTTTTTAAATAGTTGTTATCATTTACATCGCACTCTTTCCGCAATAGCGATGTAGCTGATGTATCATGGAAATGATAAATTTGAATGTTGGATAAATCATTTTTTAAATATTTATCCTGAAGCAAATTGGAGTCAGGAATTTTACTTTCCTCAATATTAGAATGCGTATAATAATTCTGATAGTCATTGTCCTTGCTGACATTATATCCGGAGCCTTCCTCTTCAATGAATAAAC
The DNA here is from genome assembly GCA_964390665.1 of uncultured Bacteroidales bacterium. GTDB lineage: Bacteria > Bacteroidota > Bacteroidia > Bacteroidales > UBA7960 > SKVR01. Next base: position 17,366 of record CAYMLS010000079.1, read on the forward strand.
CACCGGTTTTTGTTTGTGCTAAACGAAACCAAAATGCATTGTTATTTTCTCTTTCATTTGAGAAAATAAGCTTTCCGTACATTTTTTCCGTATTTTTTCTTCCGAAACAGAGCAGGTTATCAGCCTTTTCTTCAATAACAAAACGCTGTAATCTCTTATTAAAAAGAGCATGCACCATCTTGAAAAAAGAGATTAAGTTACTTTTACCGGAACCATTTGCACCAATTAAAACATTAATGGGTGCTAATTCCAGTTCCATTTGCTTTATTGATTTATAACCGGATATTTTAATAAAATCAATCATAATTTACGAATTTACAGTTTTGTTTCTTTAGTATATACGCCAGGTGGGTGAAGGTCAATAAATTTTGCAGGAGAAGTAATCTTAAAATCGGATTGAGAATTGCCATAAACAACCAGCAGTTTTTTATCTGTTTATAATTTGATTAAACAGGTTTTCTTTTTTTTCAACGAGAGAACTCGCCAACAAGCTGACTGCATGTTTTACCATACCGCGAGTGATAATTATGCGCGTGTAATTCGACATACTAAGCAGAACGGTG
>CAYMLS010000080.1:0-3602 GCA_964390665.1 uncultured Bacteroidales bacterium
GTTTTGAAGGCGAGCCCAACGCAGCAATTGGCGTTTTCTTGCAAGCACTAATTATAATGCTTGATATTCAGACAAATAAAAACATGGTAATTGCACGAATTTCTACAAAACGAGTTTTCGGAGTGCACTCAAAAAAAATGATCACTTTTATTAAAGAAATGCATTTGGAACAATAGATAATTGCGACATGTATAGCTGCTCACTTGCAATCAATGTCCCATTCAAAAAAAGATTTTATCGCACCTGTGAATGATTAAAAAGCACATCACCCGAATAAGGCATCTTATATACTACACCATGAAAAAAACACTTTTAATATCCCTATTCCCCATCGGACTTTTGATAATTTTAAACCTTGTTTCTTTTGACAAAGGAGACAAAAAAGAAACTGATCATGACCCCTATAAGCAAAAACTGATAGAAGGATATAATATTTTTGCCTTACCGATACCTGAAAATCTGTTTTTTGCCGGAGAAAAGGTACCTGTTGAAAACTTTGATATCAAAGAACGTTTTGATCGCGAACTATTGGTGAATACCTACTGGCAATCACAAACCATGTTGTTTTTCAAGCGATCCAACAAATGGTTTCCAATGATAGAATCCATCCTTGCTGAAGAAGGGGTGCCGGATGATTTTAAATATCTTGCCCTTATTGAAAGTGGACTTATGAATGTTGTATCTCCTGCCGGGGCAACAGGTTTCTGGCAAATACTGCACACAACCGGAAGAGAGTTGGGTTTGGAGGTAAACAATGAAGTAGACGAAAGGTATCATGTAGAAAAAGCAACCCGCGCTGCCTGCAAATATTTCAAAAAGGGATACGAGAAATTTGGCAACTGGACATTGGTTGCAGCATCTTACAATATGGGGAAGTCTGGTTTGGCAAGGAGACTGAACGAACAAAAGGTTGATTCCTATTATGACCTCTACCTTAATGAAGAAACATCAAGATATGTTTTCAGAATACTGGCGATAAAAACCATTTTAGAGAACCCTGATACATTTGGTTTCCATTTTCGCGAGCATGACTTGTATCATCCGATGGATTATTATACAGTAACTGCAGATACCACCATAAGGGATATGGTAGGTTTTGCCCACAAGCATCAGATCACCTACAAGGAATTAAAAACCCTGAACCCCTGGATCAGAAGAAGCAGTATTACCAATCGCTCTGGTAAAGTCTATGAAATTAAGATCATTAAAGACAGCCTTTGGGATACAGCCTCTGTAGACACATCAGATAACGCTGACTAAATAATGCAAGATTAAAAGTAAGAAAACAACTTTCTCCGAAAAAAGATTCAGGTCCGGCGGCATCGGTATGCTTCCGGACTTGTTGCATATACCTGGTCACAAATTCCGGTATAACAAAAGTATTCAAAAACATTTTGCGTCATTACATGTCGATTACTCATACTATGTCGACAAAGTAGAATGATCAACATAAAGCAGACCAACAAACAAAGTTTTCCAACCAAATGACAATATATTCATGCACGGTTTCAAGCGCTAAAATATCAGTCGATTAATCAATCATCTACATAGGACAATTACAGCATGTTTAAAATCAAAAAATTACGTGTATTACTGTTTTTTGATGTTTGATAGTTGTCTAAGTTTACCAACTGAAAATTAGGAATAAATCTTATCAACATTTCATCAACCGGGATTCAATATTTCCAATTTTCGGAAAACAAAAAACATTTAGTGGAACCACAAAAAGATTTGACCAAGGGCGTCAAACATCTTTTTGCAAAAAAATACAAAATTATGGAGGAAAACAAAAAAGAAAAAAAACAACAGTCGTATTTGAGTTTCAAACTGGGCAAGGAGGTCTTTGCAGCCAACGTGTCTAATGTATTAGAGATACTCGAAATGCCTTCTGTTACAAGCATTCCCTATGCCCCGGCCTATATGCGCGGAGTAATAAATCTGCGGGGAAAAGTATTGCCGGTGCTCGACACGAGATTAAAATTCGGGTTAGATGTGGGAGAAGACACTGTAGATACCAGTATTATCGTTTTGCGCATTCATATGGAAGGAAAAGAAATGGAAATAGGGGCCCTGGTGGATGCAGTAGAAGAAGTGATGGAACTATCTGAATCGGATATGGAACCTGCGCCCAAACTGGGCAGCGATTTGAAAATAAAATTCATGGAAGGTATGGTGAAAAACGATGATAAGTTTATCATGATCCTGAATATGGATAAAGTATTTTCGGGAGAAGACCTTCAAAATGTTCAGAAAGCAACCAGCGACAAGCAGACAGAAGATGTTGCAGAAGTTTGATCATGAAAATTTCCGGATATTGAAAAAATATCGAAATACACACTACACACAAATAAATAATTAATGCAAAGAGGACACAGTAATCATTAAAAAATTTTCACTACTATGAAACTATCAGATTTTAAATTATCCGGTCAGTTGGGAATCGGATTCGGAGCGATCATCGTCATTACAATTGTTTTAGGGGTAATTGCCGTTATGAATATGTACGGAGCTTCCGGAAAAGCAAACGATCTTGTGCAAAAATACGTACCCGGCACGGAGGTAGCTAATGAGATCGAGCGCAATTCTCAGCAGGCAATGTATGCCATGAGAGGGTACGCCTTTACAGAAGAGAGGCAGTATTGGGATGAGGCGCAACAAAAACTGGCAGACCTTAAGACCAGCCTTCAGAATGCATCAAGATTGGCCAACACAGAAAATCTTGATTATTTGCGTGAGAAATCAACCGAAGCAGAACAGTTTGTCAATAATTATGTAAGTCAGTCGGAAAGAACCAATGAGGTGAACCTTGATCTGGCAAAAAATATTGAACAGATGGATCAGAGCGCAGCAAGGTTTGTTAAAAACTGCCAGGACTTTCTTGACATTCAACATGAAACCCTTCAAAAAGATATACGGTCAGGTGCGGGAACAACCACCCTGATGGAGCGAGAGATTAAAATCAGGGAAATGAACAATATCATTGACAAGGGAAATGCCTTGCGCATCGCCAATTTCAGATCACAGGCACAGCGCGACCCCGATATTTTCCAACAGGCCATCAATAATTTCAACATCAAAAATGAGTTAGCAAACCTGAGAGAAGTTATCTATTTGCAGGCAAACATCCAGCAAGCCAATGCAGTAGAAGAATCTGCCAACAACTATGTATTGGCCATGGAGAATTTCCTGGAATCATGGTTTGAGCGGGAAGAACTAAACCGCCAACGCACTGAAACCGGCAATGAGGTTTTGGCAATATCTGCTGAAGTTGCAGCATTTGAATTAAAGGAGGTGCAGGATTCCTCCGTAAATATGGCAAGTTCATTAACCTCTTCAAGTGTTGTGGTAATTACAGGTTTAATCGTGGCTATTATCATTGCCTTAAGTTTTGCTGTAGTCATAACAAGGGGTATTGTAACCGGCATTTCGCGTGGAGTAGGTATATCCACAACCATTGCATCCGGAGATCTTACAGCAAATATTGAAGATAGTTTCCTAACGCGCAAAGACGAGATCGGGCAATTGGCGAGATCTTTGAAAAACATGGTGGAAAAACTAAAAGAAGTAATCGGTTCGGTGATGACAGGATCAGACAACATCGC
>CAYMLS010000080.1:3612-17858 GCA_964390665.1 uncultured Bacteroidales bacterium
ATCGCTGCGGCCAGTCAGCAGATGTCATCTACAGCACAGGAAATGAGTCAGGGTGGTACAGAGCAGGCATCAAGTGCGGAGGAAGTAAGCTCTTCCATGGAGGAAATGGCTGCCAACATACAGCAAAATACCGACAATGCCCGTGAAACCGAAAAAATAGCCAAACAGGCAGAAAGCGGAATTTTAGATAGCAGCAAAGCATCTGAACAGGCAGTAGGTGCCATGAAGGATATTGCCGAGAAAATTACCATCATTGGAGAAATATCAAGACAAACCAATATTCTTGCACTAAACGCGGCCGTTGAAGCAGCACGGGCAGGTGAGCATGGTAAAGGATTTGCGGTAGTTGCAGCAGAGGTTCGCAAACTTGCTGAAAGATCGCAGGTTGCCGCCAATGAAATTGATAAACTCTCCAAATTTGGTGTATCCATTTCGGAAGAGGCAGGCACAAAACTATCTGCCATCGTACCCGAAATACAAAAAACAGCCAGATTGGTGCAGGAAATTGCTGCCGCAAGCATTGAACAAACATCAGGTGCCGATCAGGTAAACTCTGCCATACAACAGCTCAACCAGGTTACACAACAAAATGCAGCTGCCAGCGAAGAAATGGCAACCAGCAGTGAAGAACTTGCCAGCCAGGCAGATCAACTCCTTGAGATGGTTGCTTACTTTAAACTTGATGAGAGAGCTGCCAAAGCAGGCAAAGCTGCATTTAAAAAGCAAAGTTTTGCAGTGAAACCACAAAATAAATCCAACGGACATCATTTCCAGCAACAAGAACCCAAAAATGGGGCTAGTCCCAAGAACGGTGTTGCGCTGAACATGGAATCCGGAACAAAAGACAGCGACTTTGAAAGCTTTTAGCATTTGATACACATCAAAAAAAGAAAACCCTCTCTGGCATAAAAACCTGAGAGGTTTTTTTATTTCCTGAAAAAACCAACCATTGACATATTTTGATCTGTGCCCGCAAAGAGTAACACTTCCCTGACCTTTTAATCCTTAAAAAGATCCTGTACATTTTTCAATGTGGTCTGTATTTTATCAAGATCAAAATCTTCCATGAATATGCTAAGATCCTGATTCAGTTTCTGCAAAGGATTAATGTCATTTTGCCGTGCAAAATGGTCAAGTTTTTCATATAGCTCATTCAAATCATCTAAAATGATAAATTCCGTCTGCTTCTCAAGCAAGGGAAGAATATCTTTTGTGAAAACAGTTTTTGCATCATCATTCAATATCTGATTGATATTCTCCTTTGCATTTTCATCCAGATCTTTATTCGGGACTTTATGAACATTATTTTTTTCAGAGGAAACAAAGTTGAGAAATCTGGTCATTTGCTGTATTAACGATTTTTTTTGGACAGGTTTTCTCAAATACCCGTCAAAGATTTGAGCGATATGCTCCTTATCGCTTTTCATGGTAGAAGCAGTAAGGGCAATAACCGGAATATTTTTCACAGCATCGTTGTTTTTCAATACTTTTGTGGCTTCATACCCATTGATTCCGGGCATTCTTATATCCATAAATATGATATCAGGCAGATATTTGATGGCAAAATCAATGGCCAACTGTCCGTTTTCCACTTCCAATACCTTCAGGTTCATGCCCTCAAGATATGCAGATACAAGTTTCCGGTTGTGAGAAACATCGTCGACAACCAGAACTGTACTACCTCTAAAATCGTGGCTTTCATCGTTCCATAAAAATTCATCACTCAGTTTTGCAGGTGCATCAGCGATCTTCACTTTCTGAAAGTTCAGAAAAAACACACTTCCCTTTCCAGGTTCACTATCCAGTGATATACTTCCCTGCATCAATTCGATCAGCCTTTTGCTGATGGATAAACCCAGTCCTGTGCCCTCATACTGTTTTATATTGGTCTTTTGGGATTGGTGAAAATTATCAAACACCCTTGATTGTTCTTCAGGACTTATGCCAATGCCACTATCAGTCACTGATATGCTGAAATCAATGACATCTTTGGAATGACTGCTATTTTCAACGATAATTTTCACAAAACCTTTGTGTGTAAATTTAACGGCATTACCAACGATATTTACCAGGATCTGCCTGATTCTTATTTCATCAATCAAAATTGCCCGGGGAAAATCATCCTGAACTTCGGTAAGAAGATCAATCCCTTTTTCTTCTGATTTTTGTTGAAAAAGTGATTTTACTTCTGACAGAACCACCCTTATATCGATAGGTTCGGGCATCAGTTCAATTTGCCCCGCTTCTATTTTGGAAAGATCCAGGATGTCATTGATAAGTGACAAAAGAGATCTGCCGCTATTCAGGATGGTTTTCAGGTAACTTTTCTGCTGTTCGTTTTGGGTATTGTTTAGCATTACCTCACTAAACCCGAGAATAGAGTTCATGGGTGTTCTGATCTCATGACTGATATTAGCCAGAAACTCCGACTTGGCTGTATTGGCAGCATTGGCTTTTTCTTTTTCAAGGATAAGGTTTTTCTCCAGTTGACTCTTTTTCCGCAGATTAACCAGTATCTGGGCAAAAACGATCAATAAACTTTTCTCCTCATCCTGATATTGATGATGAGATCTTACCGAATCAAATCCAATAAATCCGATACAGTGGTTTTTGTCCATGATGGGTATGGTAATCAGGCTTTTGATACCCTGTGGTTGCAGTATTTTTTTCACGTTGTCGTCATCAGGCAATCCCGATACATCAGCGATATACAAGGGTTTGTTATTTTGGTGGGTATTTACCCACTCAGGAATGTCCGAAAGTGGCACCTGCTGCAAATGCTCGATCTCGGGCGTTATATTTTCATAGCACCATTCATATGTATTACTACAGGTTTGATTTTCCCAGTCGTAATCAAATATATATGCACGGTCGGCGTTCACAAAAGAGCCCAGTTGAGCCAGGGAAGCATTGATGGTTTTCCCAATATCACCCAGGTCGAGATTGATATATTCTGTAGCCATCTTCATCAAAAGATTCTGCAACCCGGAAAGATTTCTAAGTTTTGATTCTGCGGTTTTTCTCCCCGTAATATCATGCAATATGATCATAGAACCTATTTCTCTTCCCTGCTTTGACCGTACCGTTGAATAATTGTACTGATATGACTTCCCACCAATATCAATATCCTTATTATTCTTGCTATCAGAGAAGTATTGATCAGGAAATTTTGTCAATCCTTTTGTTTTTTGCGCATCTTTAGCAAAAATATTTTCGAGCAGATCATTGGCTGGTGGATTAACATTGATGATCAGTTGGTGATTATTTAATACAAAAATAGGATCAGGAATGCTGCTAAACAAAATATCTTTAGCAACTGGTGTAATCTCGAAGAGTCTGGCACGGAACACACCCATCGTAAGCATAGCGCCCATGATGATAAAACCGATGGGTGTAACATCTAAAAACCCCCAGGGTCTGAAACCTGAAACATATGCCACATTTACCAAATAGGGAAACACAGCACCGATAAGTATGATGAGTATACGGGTTCGGTTATCACCTGAAACCTGCCTGTAAAGTTTTATAAGTAAAACAAAACCCGTGATCATCCAAAAATAGGAAACAAGGATATGAAAATACCAGAGCGGACCACTTGTCAGGCGCCGGAATGATACATATTGATTAAATGTATGCTCAATTTGTGAATAATACAAATGGTGCCAGTCATTGGTAAGAACAAATAAAAAAGTGAATGCAGGGGGTAAGAACATCCATCTCAGGTTTTTGGGGGTAAGCCAGCCATCAAATCCTGAATACCTGGCTGCAAAAATTGCCCATAAAACAGGTAAAGTAGATATGCCGAGATAGGCAACAACATTGAACCATGACATGAGGGAATAATTCACCACAGCCAATTCCAGCCCATAAAATAAAGACCATATGGTGGCCGCCAGTAACATGGATGCTAATGATTTCCGGGTATTCAGGTGCAAACGCTGCCATACGTAAACCGCCAACATCAGTGATATAAAGGAGGAAACGATCAGTAAAACAGCGGGAGGATTAAAGTTCATTTTATAGTATTAATATACAATTGAATTAGGTAAGATAAAAAATAATAATTTGAAAATTCAGGTTTTACGTTCATATTGAAAAAGATAAAAATTGGTTTTTCTGATGCATCATGAAAAGATCGTAGAGAATAATTCCTGAAAATCCTCTTTTTTAACAGGTTTGGTGATATATTCATCCATACCTTGTGCAAGGTACTTTTCGCGATCACCCTCAAAGGCATTGGCGCTCAGGGCAACAATGGGTGGCAGATCCGTATATTGTTCTTTCAACTTTCGTGTGGCAGTAATACCATCCATCACAGGCATTTGTATATCCATTAAAATAACATCAAATTGTGCAGGATCATTTGCCTCGAGGGCCTCCTTTCCATTGTTTACAAGGGTTACCTCATGCCCCATGGAATTGAGCATCAGTTTTACGATCTTTTGTGTGGTGATTTTGTCCTCTGCATAAAGTATCCTGAGTTTTTTTTCAGGCAGATTTCCTTTACCCTCTCTTTGTACATTCGTTTTTTGATCAGCAGATTGTTCTGGTATGATGGATTTAAAGGTGAACCATACAGTGGTTCCTTTTCCTGTTTTGCTTTTCACGCCCATGTTACCACCATGCATTTCCACAATCTCCTTACAAATGGATAATCCTAAACCGATACCAGAATACTCTTCCGTATCGATTTTTTGCACCTGTGAAAAAGGCGAAAAGATGTTTTTCTGCTTTTCTTCCCTTATGCCTATGCCGGTATCAACAACCTCTACCAGGATATGGATCTCATTTTGAGGTACAACACCACGGTTGTCCTTGCTTATTTTTACAGACACACTTCCTTGTTCGGTAAATTTTACTGAATTGGTGATCAGGTTATTCATCACCTGCATCAATCTTTTATGATCAAACAATAAAAGATATGGCAGTTCCGGATCGATTTCGGAATAGAACTCAAGAGGTTTCCGGCAAATACCATTGAAGAATTTTTGTGCATGGGTCATCAATTCCTCCAAAGAAAACATTCCAATGTTGAGTTGTACATTACCGGATTCGATGCGCGAATAATCAAGCACCTGATCAATGATCTCCCTCAAATTATCCGCAGACATTTGCAACGTATTCATATAATCCTTCTGTGTGTAATCGAGGCGGGTATTTTGAAGCATTTCTGAAATACCAATGATCCCGGTTAGCGGAGTACGGATCTCATGACTCATGCTGGCCAAGAAGTTTTGTTTAAACTTCAGGGTATTCCTGGCGAGTTCTACTTCTTTTTCCAGTTCCTGGCGTTCAACCATATCTGTAATATCATACCCAATAAACTGAAATTCGGAAACATGTTTTTCGCCATCACAAACAGCATATCCCTTCCACTCGTGCCAACGTTTTATCCCTTCACGGGTAAAAACTTTTTGTTGATAAGTGATGGTATCATCAGGATTTTCGAGAAGATCCCATAGCAATTGTCTGAGTTCACCATGCTTGATCATGGGAAAAAGTTCGATCCAGTTTTGTCCGATCAATTCTTTTTCTGATTTGCCAAAGAAATCAGCAAAGGAGGTGTTTACGAATGAAATGATGGATTCTGTGTTAAACCGGCAGATCATTTCTTTTTGCGACTGCAAAACCGATTGTAAAAGCCGCTGGTTTTCTTTCAGTTTGTGTTCGGCCGCTGCTTTCTGATCAAGGGCATGGTGCAAATTCAGATGATTTTTCACCCTTACTTTTACCTCAAGGGAGTTGAAAGGTTTGGTGATGTAATCGACAGCGCCACTCTGAAAACCCTTTACAATATCATCGATATTTGTTTTGGCGCTCAGAAAGATAACAGGTATGTGTTTTGACTTGGGGTCACTTAAAATTCTCCTGCATACCTCATACCCGTCCATATCTGGCATCATTACATCCAGCAGGATCAGATCGGGCATCTTTTTTTCGAGCATTTTCAAAGCATTTAGCCCGTTATTGGCAAAACTTAGCACATAATCATCCTGCAAAATACTGGCAATTACTTTCAAATTGTTGGGTTGGTCATCTACGACCAATATCAGATCTTTATTCATATGGAGTTTTGTTTTCCTGTTTACGAAATTCAATTAAAATACAATTTTTTTATAAATTTATCCTATCGCATAAAAGCCCGCATGTATGTTAAAAAAGAATGGTTATTGATTCTCAATCAAATAGTTTGCAAATGCGGATCAGGCAATTCTGTGTTTTTTCAAAATCAAAATCATCGATATGCAAACCGAGTTCATCGTTAAGTACTTTAAGGTTAAGAATTTTATATTTCAAGGCAAAATCATCCAATTCTTTTTTCAGGATCGTAAGTTCATCAAGGGTAATAAAATCGATTTGATCATTGATTCTGTCTTTTAAATGCCTTTGGAAATCCTCTTTGGTTTTTACATCTATGTCAACTTGGGTAAAAAACAAATGTTTTTCATTTTCACTTGTTTTTAAATCTTCAGGCAGTTCGTTTTCAGAGAATTTCAAAAACTTTGTCATTTCATTGACCAGTGATTTTTTTTGAATGGGTTTGCGCAGATATCCGTCAAAAGTATGTTTCAGTTCATCAATTTCGCTCTGCATTGTTGAAGCCGTAAGAGCCACAACCGGAATATCAGAGACATCCGGATCACTTTTGATTCTTTTTGTTGCTTCATATCCATTCATACCAGGCATTCTGATATCCATGAATATAAGGTCAGGATGATATGCTTTTGCAGATTCCACTGCCATTTCGCCGTTTTCGGCTTCAAAAATTTTCAGGTTGTAATTTTCAAGGTAGGTCATAACCAATTGGCGGTTATGCATAATATCATCCACAACAAGAACAGTGGCAGGTTCAAAATCAATACGGTTTTCATTCCATAAATAAAGTTCGTTTTGCTCTACGATGTTGTTTGAATACTTTACATTCCTGAGTCTTACAATAAAATCACTACCCTTGCCGATGGTACTTTCCAACAATATATTTCCATTCATCAATTCTATCAGTCTTTTGCTGATGGCCAACCCCAGCCCGGTGCCTCCGTACTTTTTGGAGTCTTGCCCGGAAGTTTGGGTAAAAGATTCAAATATCTGTTTTTGTTCTTCTTCCGCGATTCCAATCCCGGAATCAGAAACAACAATCTCAAAATCAATGCAATTATCCATATTTTGCAAAAGTCTGACATCAAACCCTACAAATCCTTCATCTGTAAATTTGATGGCATTTCCCACCAGATTAAGCAACACCTGTCGCAATCTAACTTCGTCGATGACAATGGCATGAGGAAAATCATCATCAATATTCACGCGGAAGGTAATATTTTTCTCTTCCATTTTATGATGGAAAAGCTGTTTGATCTCATCAATAATAACTCTAAGGTCAACAGGTTCCGGAGATATCTCAATTTTCCCTGCCTCGATTTTGGAAAGATCGAGTATGTCGTTGATGAGCGAGAGCAATGTTTTACCGCTGTCGAGGATGGTCTTCAGGTAGTTTTTCTGTTTGCTGTCGTTTGTGGTGTTCATCATCACCTCGCTAAAGCCGAGAATAGAATTCATGGGAGTGCGAATTTCGTGGCTGATATTGGCCAGAAATTCAGATTTTGCTCTGTTGGCAGCATTGGCTTTTTCTTTTTCCTGAATAAGACTTCGCTCAAGCTCACTTTTGTTTTTGAGGTTTACATAGATCTGGGAATATACTGCCAGAAGATTTTTCTCCTCTTCCTGGTAGAAATGGTGGTTCTTAACCGAGTCGAAACCAATAAACCCAATGCACTCATTTTTATCGGTAATGGGAATGGTCATTAAACTTTTCACCCCCTGAGGTTCGAGGATTTTCCTTACGGAGTTTTCTTCAGGAAGTTGAAAAACATCTTTGATATAAAGAGGTTTATTTTGCTGGTGAGCATTTACCCATTCTGGAATAGGAGATAACGGAACCTGCTGCAGATTTTCAATTTCAGGTTCAATACCCTGTGCGCACCATTCATAAATATTATTGCAACATTGATTTTTCCAGTCGTATTCAAAAATATAAGACCGGTCGGCATTTACAAATTCGCCAAGTTGCTGCAATGATCTGCTTACACTACTTTCAAAATCTTTCAGATCAAGGTTTATGTATTCGGAAGCGATTTTCACGAGAATATTTTGCAGGGCAGACAGTTTTTTCAGTTTCTGTTCTGCCCTTTTTCTTTCCGTAATATCTCTTCCATAAAAACAAGCACCCACAACTTCATCATCCAGATAAACAGGGTTGGCATAAATTTCAGAATAAATATTTTGATTTTGAGATGGGTGTGGATAGATTTCTTCAAAAACAAATCTTTCACCACTGAACACTTTATGATATTTTTCTTTCCACGAATTTTGCAATTCTACTGGAAGCATATTCATGATCTTCACACCATTGTCCAGTTCTTTACCAAAGAACTGCTGAAAAGCAGTGGCGAACAATTCATTAACATATTGAATCTCACCCGATTTATTGATAGACCAAATACTCTCGAAAGGATTCTCGATGATGGCTTTTAGGGTTGATTCACTTTCACGCAAAGCACTTTCCATCTTTTTTCGTTCGGTAATATCTCTGGAGCTAAAAAGCAATCCGTTGACCTTCCCCTCCTGATCGGTGATAACTTTCCCCATGGTTTCAACCCAGAGATAAGAACCGTTGGCGCATCGATAGCGGTATTCAACCTTACCCTCCTGACCTGTTTGCATTGCTTGATCGAAACTGCTTTTAATGTAAGCAAGATCATCCTGATGCACAGAACTAAAAACATGCTTTCCTAAAAGTTCATCTAACGGATATCCAAATTTTTCATTGGATTTACTCAGGAAGGTGAAATGACCCTCCGGGTCAGTTAAAGCAACCAAATCAAACATATTATCGGTAATATTTTGCAGCAATTTGGTTTTGGACCTGATCTGATTGCTTAAATCGCGTTGCTTTGTAATATCCCGTATAAATCCCACCAAACCTTTTTTATCATTTCCCATATCGATGGCAAACTTGATGGTTTCAAAAACCTGATCTCCTATTGTTTCTTCAAAGGTGAATGGTTTGCTTGAGTGCATGGCTTTTTTATCGGTCTCCAAACAAGTTTTACAACCCTCTTCGCCCATGAGATCGAGATCTGTTTTCCCCAAGATTTGTTCTTTTTCCAAACCAAAAAAGCCTGCCAAAGCATTGTTCACCACAAGGTATGTAAGATTTTCATCCTTCACGAAAATCAGATCAGAGTTGTTGTCAATAGACTCGCGGTAAAGGCGTTCGGTGAGGTTCAAATCATTCTGCACCTTTTTCTTGTCGGTAATATCACTGGCAACTCCCAGAAGTTCAACAACCTTTCCGGTTTCATCTTTCAATGGAGAGGCAGAGGTTGCATGCCACATCCACTGTCCGTTTTTATGTTTAACACGATATTCAAGGTTTTCAATTCGTTCTCCCTTTTTAAATGCCTCCGAGATAACAAGAATAACCCCTGGAATATCGTCAGGATGCAGAAATTCAAAAACCTTTCTCTTCTCCACGGCACTCAAATTATGTCCTAAAAAACGGGTCCATGCCGGCGATACATAGTTAATCACGCCTTCCTGATTGATTTTATAATGGATCTCATAGCTATTCTCAATGAGACCTCTGTATTTTCTTTCACTCTCTATAAGTTCATTTTCGAGTGCTTTTCGTTCGGAAATATCTCTGAGAACACCGAGAAAGCCATTGGGTTTTCCATCTTCATCGCGAATAAACGAAATGTTTTCCGAAACCCATATCACAGATCCATCGGGTTTGTAATGTTGGGTTTCAACAATGACGTTTCTGTTTTTTTCGGCTTCAGGGTCGCTCTCCATCAGGAGTTGCTCTTCAAATATTTGGGTAAGACGACGAATGGTATCGGGTGGATATTTTTCAGCAATATCTCTTTTCATGTGATGTTCGGGGGTGTCGCCCAAAACTTTTTTCACAGAAGGGCTGATATATGTTGTATTGAAATGGAGGTCTGCTATCCATACCACATCGGTCATATTATCGGTAATTCTTTTATATTTGGCACGACTTTCCCGTAAATAATTTTCAATCTTTCTTTTTTCCGTTCGATCTCTTATCAATGTTACCCTGATATTTTCCCCGTTTAACCGAATGGTATATCCTTGAATTTCTGCAACAATGCTCTCTCCACTTTTTGTGAGCAGGGCAAGTTCATAAGGGGTAACTGCATCTTTTGCTATGTTGGTTTTGGCACGTTCATGATGATTTTCACTTATAAATTCAAGGACATTCCTGCCAATAACCTCTTCTTTTTCATATCCAAATAGTTTTAATAAAGACAAATTCAGGTCAACAATTCGTCCTTCTTTATGCAACAATACACCCTCAAGCGTTGCATCGCTCAACAGGAGATTCTTTTTGTTGGATTCTTCCAGTTTCTCAATTTGTTGTTTTTGAGGTGTTATATCCGTAAAAAAGGCAAACAGTGCAACTTGATTGTCATTGGAAAAGTTAACGTTGTACCATTTTTTGTTTTTCAAACAAAAATACTCCATAGGGTTGACAAACGATTTTCCGCCATTTAAGAGGTTTTTGTCTGAGAAAAAATTTGCAAGACCATATTTCTCTTTTTCCTTTTCCGGTAATCCCGAAAACGAATCAACTTTCAATGCTGATAATGCTTCAAACGCCTCATTGAATTCTGAAAGTTTGAAGGCGAGAGGATCAGAAGTTTTTCCATTTTTCAAAAAAACAGCCACTGGAAATGGTAGCTGATGAATATCAATGGCAGGTTTTCCGGTAATCATAACAATTTATTTTGTGACGCCACAATGAAAGGGACAAATTTACAGATAAAACATCGTTCAATTTGACGTGTTGAAATTAAACATGCATTCAATCAATGATAAAATTACACAAATAACATCCGCCATTTTTAGGGGAAACACGGTTTTTCAATGGGTTTCGGAATGTGTATATGCTACGATACAGGTATGAGAAACCGGGAAATACTTCATTGCAAAAACCAGTAGAAAAGATTATAAACAGGTAACCCAAAACTGAATTTTACAAATGGTTTGATGCTGATTCTCCTTGAAGGGGGGGTGCTGAGCAGCAACTTATGATCTACGGGGAACTCGCCAACAATAACCCACTGCATGTCTGAGTATGCTGTGAATTATAAACATCCTTGAGTGTGTCAAAATTTTTGTCTGGTTCGTTTCATGTATGCCTGATTTTCTAAAACGTACAAGTCATCTGTCAGTTTTATATTTTCGCTTGAAGAACCTTTCCAATGATCCTTTCAAAATCCTCTTTACGCACAGGTTTGGTCAAATACTCATCCAGTCCGAGTTTCATGTATTTTTTTCGGTCCCCTTCAAAAGCATTGGCACTCAACCCTATAATAGGTGGCAGGTCAAGGTATTGTTTTTTGAGAAGTTGGGTTGCAGTAATACCATCCATAACGGGCATTTGAATATCCATAAGGATCAGGTCGAAGTAATATTGGGGAAAGACCTCCAGTGCTTCTTTACCATGACTTGCAACCACAACCCTGTGCCCCATATCACTGAGCAAAAGACTGATCACTTTTTGGGTGACCATTTTATCTTCTACCAATAAAATGTGTAAGGTATCCGGAAGATTCATCTTTGAAATCGTTTCTTTGTTATTCCTCTGATGATCTTCAGGTACTTTTTGCGCAGCAAAAGTAAACCAAACAGTTGTTCCTTTGCCGGGTTGACTTTTCAACCCTATATTGCCCTGGTGTAGTTCAACAATTTCTTTACAAAACGATAATCCAAGGCCAATTCCTTTATAACTGTCAGTATCGATATGGTGCACCTGCGAGAAAGGAGAAAAAAGCACCTCTTGCTTTTCATGCTCTATACCAATGCCGGTATCCGTTAAGGATATTTTTACCTGAACAGTACCATTTTCTGATTCTTTTTGTTTCTCCACTTTCAATTCAACAAATCCTTTGGAAGTGAATTTCACTGCATTCAAAATCAGATTTTTGATCACCTGTAAAATTCTGCGGTGATCAAAATTGAGTTGATCATCGAGTTTTTCATCAACGAGTATATTGAATACGATGGGTTTAAGGCAGATTGTTTTAAAAAATTCATGGGAATCATCAACAAGTTTTGTGATCGCGTAATCTTCTGGTTTCAGTTGCACTTTGCCGGATTCAAGATTAGAGTAATCCAAAACCTGATCAATAACGGATTTCAGGTTTTCGGAAGACTGCGCCAGGGTATGAATGTAATCATATTGTTTTTTATTCAGTGAAGTATTTTTGAGTAATTCGGTAATGCCCACGATGGCTGTCAGGGGGGTTCTCATTTCATGGCTCATGCTGGCCAAAAAGTTTTGCTTAAACTTCAATGTATTGCGCGCCACCTCCACTTCTTTTTCAAGTCTTTCGCGTTCGATCTTATCCTGCACATTACTACCTACAGACTGAAATTCAACGAATTTACCATTATCAAAAATGGCATAATTCACCCAATGGTACCATCTTTTGGTTCCATCGGCATGCTCAATTTCATGAGTGTGTTCAAAAATGCCACCATTATTCTCCAACAATTCCTGAAGGTTCTTTCGCACAACATTTTTGTCTTTTTCATTGATCCAATCGATCCATTTTTGCCCCATCAGCGGATCATATTCCTTGTTAAATTCGCGGAGATAGGCAGAATTTACGTAGGTAAGTGAGGTATCTTTTCGAAAACGACAGATCATCTCTTTTTGTGATTGTAATACCGAGTCAAGACGTTTCTGGCTTCTGACCAATTCTCTTTCGGTATTGACCAACTCCGTTATATCACTCAGTGAAATCCGGTATTGATTTTGTTTATCCTCCGAATTCATTTGTACGTTTCCCCTTACATTCATATACAATGGCCGCCCATGAGTAGCAATTAATTTTAATTCTTTCAGTTCACATTTACCCTCTTTCAGTAGTTCCAGCGAAAAATGATGATATGCATCCTGATAATCAGGGGAGATCAGTTTTCTAAAATCATAAGGGACATTATGCTGTATGCCGGGTTTTAACAATTCAACAAAAGTCTCGTTGTATTGCAGTATTTTATGGTTATCGTTAATGATGATATAAGCAACCGGTGCACTCATAAACATTTCGCGATAATCATTTCTGGAGCTTTCGAGCTCTTGTTGCACCCTTCGCAGTTCGTCGTTTTGAAATTCCAGTTCAACCTGATATACCTTCAGATCTTCCACCAATTCTTCCAAAGATTTGGTATAAGATTGTTTTTCAGAAAATCTGTCTTTTTTACTTAACGCCTCCTCTATCCTTTTTTGAATAGATTCTTTTTTTCGATCAATTGATTTCATAATGTGATTTCAATGGGTGAAATGATGATCAGGAAGCATCTGCACCCAGGGTAAAATATTTTATTATACGGTCATAATCATTTAAAGTTACTGCCTGTCAAAAAGATAGACTTCAGAGTTTCATTTTTTTAATGAGATTTAGAAAGTCTTCTTTTTTCACAGGTTTGGTCAGATATTCATCCATGCCTAAACGCATATATTTTTCACGGTCTCCTTCAAAAGCATTGGCACTAAGTCCTACGATGGGAGGGACATGCGAAAATTTCTTTTTCAACAATTGCGTTGCTTTAATTCCATCCATCACAGGCATTTGAATATCCATCAGGATCAGATCAAATTTGTCCTTTTGAAAAACCCGTAAGGTTTCTTCTCCATCTTCAGCGATAAAAACCTGATGCCCCAGAGATTGAAGCATAATGCTTACCACTTTTTGATTAACTTTTTTATCCTCAGCAAACAAGATATTGAGTTTTTTTCCAAAACTCACATCGGAAGGATTCTTCTTTTGATTGTAAGAATCGCCATTCTCTATGAAAAGGTTATATTCTTTTGCATCAGGATAATTACATGGTTCAGCAATAAATGTAAACCAAAAAGTACTTCCTTTACCCTTTTCGCTTTCAACCCCCGTTTCTCCGCCATGCAAAAAAGCTATTTCTTTACAGATTGATAATCCTAAACCAGTCCCTTCAAAAGGTTTTATATCATGTTTATCAATTTGATAAAATGGTTGAAAAAGCACTTCCTGATTCTCTGGTTCTATACCCCTACCGGTATCGGAAACAGATACTTTGATCTTCAACTGATCATCATCCTCACGCTGCCAGGTTTTTATCAACTCTGCTTTCAGTGTAATACTTCCTTCATCGGTAAATTTCACAGCATTGCTTAAATA
>CAYMLS010000081.1:0-17834 GCA_964390665.1 uncultured Bacteroidales bacterium
TTTACCCACATTTCATTTTGGGCAGCAATTGGCGTTTTCTTGCAAGCACTAAATAGTTCCAAATATGGATGAGAAAGTTAAATATTGGATTGAGCTTTCAGATTATGACCTTGAAACAGCATTGGCAATGCTAAACAGCAGGAGATATTTATATGTTGGTTTTATGTGTCACCAGACAATTGAGAAAATATTCAAAGCATATTTATCGTCTCTGAAATCTGAGATGGTACCTCATTCACACAGTTTATCCTATTTGGCAAAAAAAAGGAGGGTTTTACGATGCATTCAATGAAGATAAGAAAAACTTTATTGATCAAATTGAACCCTTGAATATTGAAGCAAGATATCCGGCGCACAAGGAGAGATTACTGAGAAGTCTGACCCAGGATAAATGCCTTGAAATCATTGAACGAACAAAAGAACTGCAGGAATGGATAAAAGAGAAGCTATAGAAAAAGTCATGCAATATAAATTGTTGCTTGGAAATCACTTTGACCTCGAATCAGTTTACCTTTTTGGCTCTTTTGCAAATGATACAAACAGAGAAGATAGCGACATAGATGTAGCAGTTGTTGTGAAAAATATTTCAGGTGACTATTTTGCAGTAAACCCTTTGCTTTGGAAACTAAGAAGAGAGGTTGATGATAGAATTGAACCGATTTTAATTGAAAAAGACAATGATAAACCGGGATTCCTGGATGAAATTAAAAAGAATGGAATTGAAATAGGATAACCAGCAACCAGGCAAAATCAAAAGGAGTATGAGGGGGTTGCAAAACCCGACGAGTATTAGATTCCTTCCGGTTTTGGGAGAATATAATTCTAAGAACGGTCTCAAGCACAAACAAACAAATGGATAATAAAATGTACATTATAATGGTCGATGACAAGTGACGCTGTATTGGCATATAGGCAAACGCATAAAAGAAGATGTACTGCAAAATAAACGGGCAGAATACGGGAAACATGTCATTTCAATCCTTTCGCAACAATTAACCAGGGAATACGGCAAGGGATGGGGCGAAAAGCAATTGCGGCATTGTCTCTACGCTTTAGAGACTTTCCCGGATAAGGTAATTTTCTCTACACTGTGTAGACAATTGAGTTGGTCTCATATAAAAGAAATAATTTACATAAGCGATAGTATCAAACGGGATTTTTATATGCAAATATGCATCCATGAAAAGTGGAGTGTGCGTACCTTTCGGGAGCGCATTCGTTCCATGCTATATGAACGTACCGCCATTAGCAAAAAAACCGGAAGAGACGGTAGAAAAAGACCTGAAAAAACTGGAAACCGACCAAAAACTCAATCCCGACCTGGTGTTTCGCGACCCGTATTTTCTCGATTTTCTGGGGCTATCAGACATCTATTCGGAGAAAGACCTTGAAAATGCTATATTGGCAGAACTGCAAAAATTCATTATCGAGTTGGGAAGCGATTTTGCTTTCCTGGCTCGGCAAAAACGTATCGTCATCGATAACCGCGACTACTACATCGACTTGCTTTTTTATCACAGGCGGTTAAAATCGCTTGTTGTCATAGATGTAAAAATCGGCGAATTTGATGCAGCTTACAAGGGCGAAATGGAACTCTATTTGAGTTACCTGCGAAAATACGAAACCGTTGAAGGAGAAAATTATCCGATAGGCTTGATATTGTGTGCCGGCAAAAATGAGGAGCATATAGAATTAATGGAATTGGAAAAAAGCAATATAAAGGTGGCAGAGTATTTAACCGCATTACCTTCAAAAGAAATCCTGAAAAACCGCCTGCATCGTGCCATTGAAATTGCACATAATAAGTTGAATAAATAATTGCAGCGTCCACCCCGAAACCTCGTTTTTGGTAAATCAGTGAAAATAATGGGGTATTGCTGGTTGATCATCTTCCCGATCATGTGGAGAAAATCCACCATGTTTTTGTGAAAGGAATGGGTGCCCAAATAAGTTGAAGAAATTAATTCTCCACGATTCGTGAGCTGAAGAATCACTTATGGGTTTAAATCCAACAGAATGTTGTCCTTTTATTGAAACGCACTCTCTTTCGTCCTTTTGCGCTACAGAATCTTTTCATAGTACCCTTCATGAGTATCGTAGAACTTTTTCCCCATCTTTCTGGTGTTATTCCTACACACTTCAAAATGCAATATATTGCATTTCAGTCTACTAAATCAGCGATCCGGGATATACCAGAACATTGGCATATTATTTCTATTCCATTTCCTTAAAAAAATGAATAAATGGAAACCATTGCCAGAATCAAAAAGGTTGTCAAAAAATATCCAAGCGGAGATACTGAGATCACTGCCCTGAAAGAAACAAGTATGGATATCAAAAAAGAAGAACTGGTGCTGATCATCGGTCCCTCGGGCTCTGGTAAGACCACACTTCTCTTAATTCTTGGTGGAATTGTTATGCCATCATCTGGTGAGGTGGAAATAAGAGGAATAAACATTACCAGCATGTCTGATAATGAAAGAACCAATATGCGCCTGCAAAATTTTGGTTTCGTATTTCAGAATATTAACCTCTTAAAACCTCTTAAAATCATTGAAAATGTATCTTTTCCTGCAAGACTGTCAATGAAAGATGCAGCAAAATCAAAAAAACGGGCTATGGAATTAATAAAAAGTGTAGGCCTCGAAAAAAAGATCGATGCGTTTCCAGGGGAACTATCCGGAGGTGAACAACAAAGAATAGCCATTGCCCGCGCTCTGGTGACAGATCCTCATATCCTTTTATGCGATGAACCTACTGCTTCACTTGATGGTGACGCTCTGAAAACAGTTATGAACGAATTGAGAAAATCTGCCGATGATGGCAAAGCTGTGCTTGTAGTTTCTCATGATAAACGACTTGAAGATTATGCAGATAAAATTATTGAAGTTACCGATGGAAAAATTCAAACCCAAAGAAATGAGTAAAATGAGGTTGTTGCTGCTTCTTCTTGTCTTGATTATGGTCGCCTTTTCCTGTAATAATGAAAATAACGCCAACAAAAACAAAAATACCGTCAACCCTGATTCTGTTGAAGTGGTTTCCGGATACGGCAGAATTGGTTCGTTGAATGAGATAACCGACATCACAACAGAGATCAACGGTATTGTGGAAGATGTTTTTCACGAGGCAGGTGATAGTCTTTTACAGGGAGATACCATCTTTTCATTGAACCATGAGGATGAAATTATCCGGAAAAAACAGCTGGAAGCAGAACTGGAAGCCGCCAACATAGCAATTTCTCTGCTCGGGCAACAAATTGAAACCGCGGAGAAAACCCTTGAAACAAGAAAAACATATCTGGAAAGACTTCAAAATTCATTGGAAGCAGGCACAGAAAGCAAACAGAATATTGATAATGCCAAACTTGAATACGAACAGGCGAAAGGTCGTTTGAATGAGTTGATGTTGCAAAAAAAGAGACGCACGCAGGAATATGAGGTTCAGAAAGAAGCGCTGAACAGGCAGATGCTCACGCTCGGTAAACACTTCATCCAATCGCCGGGTAAAGGACGAATTTTGTCTTTAAATGTGGAAAAGAACCAACCCGTAAGAGGTTTACGATCCTTCGGAAAATTCCAGTTTGCAGGACCTTACTCTATCAGAGCCGAAATAGATGAGCTCTTTGCCGGCGAAATAAAAAAAAATATGAAAGCGCTTGCTGTGCCTTATGGCAGAAATGATACCATTGCATTCGGACGCATCACCTTTATATCTCCTGAATTAAAAGAAAAATCAATGTTTTCAGAACAAAGCACTGGCTTTATGGATCGGCGGGTAAGAGAAGTTGAGGTGAGAATCGATTCAACTGCAGAGGAAATACTGATTGGACAGCGGGTTAATTTAATAATTGACATAAGATAAAACCAGGATGTTAAGAATTGCTTTCCGTTTTATGATGTACGATAAATCCAAAACCCTTGGAGCTACCGTTGGTGTGATTGTAGCCATTTTCCTTGTTGGGCAGCAAACGGGTATTTTTTTATTCCTTACCGGTTTAATGGACGCACTTGTAAGTAATACCCAGGCAAAAGTATGGGTGGTGGGAAGTGAAGTAAAAGATGTTAATAGTTTGACAACAATAGATATCCGGAGAGGAAACGAAATCCGTTCCATTGAGGGCGTGGAAAAGGTTAACCCTCTGGTGATAGCCGGTTCTACCATAAAACTGCAGAACGGAAAAACAGCACCAGTGCAGATCATAGGATCTCTGGCACCGGAATTTATTGGCGGACCATGGAATATTGTTAAAGGAGACATTTCTCAACTGGTTTACCAGGGCGCAATTGCAGGAGATATGTTTGATCTTGGTATTCTGGGAGATGCTGAATTAGGTGACCAACTCTCGCTGGGAGGAAAATTGGTTGAATTACGGGCAATAACAAAAGGAGCAAGGGGATTTGGCGCCAATTACATATTTACCAATATCGCGCTGGCAAAAGAATTGGGAAACTTTCCCCCCAATGAGGTTAGCGCTTTTCTCATTAACATCGAGAAAGGATATACTCCGAAGGAGGTTGCCCGTGCAATCAACAGAAAACACAGTGGAATCAGGGCCTGGACAAAAGATCAGTTCGGTTGGTCAACCATCACAAAAATCCTGAAAGATGGTGGAATGGGAGAATCAATCGGATCGCTCATCATTTTTGCAATTATTTCAGGTGGCGTTATCATCGGTTTAACCTTATACTCCGCAGCAAAAGACCGGATCGATGATTATGCAACCATGAAAGCAATTGGGGCTTACAGGAAATTTGTAACCAGTTTAATACTAATCCAGGCATTCTTTATTGCTGCAGGAGGGTTTGTAATTGCAGCCATCCTGATACAGGGATTTAAACTGGGCGTGAAAGGTTCGGGTGTGCAGTTTGCATTTCCCTGGTATATCTGGTTGCTGTTTTTTATTCTTACACTCATCATTTCCTTAACTGGTGCCTATTTCGCATCCAAAAGTATTCGCAATGTGAAACCTTCAAAAGTTTTTTAGTATGAATCTCAGGATGATATTCATCGTAACATTAACGATTCTGGTTCACTCCTCAGTCGATGGTCAAACACCCCGACAGTTTAATGTTGACCAGGCAGTAAACTATGGACTGAACAATCACAGCCGCATCACCAACGAGGAGAAAAACCTGGAATACCAGCAATGGCTTACCAGGAAAGAAAAAAGCAACTATTTACCCTCGGTAAATGCATCCGCTGATTATCGTTACAATACCAATCTGCCGGTAACCATATTACCTTCCGATGCTTTTGGTCAGCAAGGCGATGGTCCGCTGGAAATACAGATGGGAACCCGCAATTCCCTGCAGGGTGGAATCAACCTTGAACAACAGGTTTACGATCCCGTGGTGCGCTCCCGTATCAAAGAAAAAGAAATTCAAAATAATCTGGCAGAAGTGAGCATTGCCTCGGTTAAAAAAGATGTGGCCATCGCCATCAAAAGAGATTACTACCAGGCAGTTTTCAATGCTGAGATGTGGAACACTTCCAGGGAAATTCGGGAAAACTACATTGCGCTGGAAAAAGCCCTCAGGATTCAATTCGAAAATGGATTGATCAGCGAGCACGAACTTCACAACATAACACAAAAAAAAGAAAACCAGGTTGAAGAGGTTTCCATCAACAGGTTGAAATACCAAAACGCAGTAGAACAATTAAAAATGTCGATGGACTATCCTTCCGAAAATGAATTAACGATCGCAGACAACCTTGTTGTTTCTTTGGTGTCAGAGGGATCAGCAAACCGAACCGATAGTCTGACATATCGAAAACTGCCGGCATACAAAGATATTTCACTCCGTGAAAACCTTAACGAAGCAAGGATAATGACCCTTGCCAAACAATACCATCCACGCCTTTCAGCGTATGGATTTATGGGTGCACAATATTATGATGATGTATTCCAACCTTTCCGGAACGACAACCGCTGGTACCGCCATAGCTATCTGGGATTAAAACTGCAAATGTCAATTTTCCAGGGACTTAAAAAAAACCGCCAGAAACAGGCATTAAACATCAGGGGCGATATACTAACTGAAAAAAGAATGAAACTGGTTTCAGATCTTCATCGAAGGGAAAAAATCCTGAAGGAAAACATGCTCATCGCCTCTAAAAGAGCAGTAAAGAAAAAAAATGACTACAGGTTCAGTTATGATAACTTTACCGACATGATCCGGAACTTTGAAAATGGCCTCACCGATTATGAAAACGTTTCTCGTGCCGAAATTGAGATGATGTTGCAATACCAGGGATATCTAAACTCCCTGATCAATGTATTAAACGCCCGCCTGGAATATGAAGAGGTTATTTCGGTTTATTAGATAGTTCGGGAGTGTTCAGTGTTCAAAATAATATTTCATTGGTTTTCAGAGTGTTCACCTCACCTACTTCAATCATTCCTCTTTTTCCCATCCTGTGGAAATTGTATAACTACTTAAACCAAACATCCAGCAATACAACCATCCAACCAATCCAACCATAAAATACACGACAAAAAAACCACCCCCGATCATCATCAGGGGTGGTTCGTATATCGTTGCTCCTCCTCCAGGACTTGAACCTGGGACACCCTGATTAACAGTCAGGTGCTCTAACCAACTGAGCTAAGGAGGAATAAATTTACTGTAATTCAAGTATCGTTTTTTTTGACGTTGCAAAAGTAACACTTTTTTAATACACAAAAAATATTTTTGCGCATTTTTCGGGATACTTCAGGTGAATTGTTATTAAATAATTGATAATCAAAATCATTATTGCTCAACAAATTTTTGAAAAAAACGTATGTTGCATCCTTACCAAAACTGAGTTTGCAACAGGAAAAAGCATATACAGAAAGACCTGACCGCACAAAAGCAGACAATTTTGAGCAATGCTCCTTTTTCAGGCAAACTCCTATATTGCACGACGGTTAATAATAATTTCAATGAAAAATTGCACAGACCGCCTTCTTTGCGCAAGCAAAATACTGTATAAACGAGTACCTTACCTCTAAGCAGGTGCCACAACCAAAATTTATATCGGCCAATTACGTTGTAAATTCAAAAAACCGCTTTTATTATTTACAAAATCGCTATGGATAGTTTAACTTTGTAAGTTTGATGTTACTCACAAAAGAGGATTTTAATCCATAATGACAGGATAACACATGAGATACAATGCATTTTCCGATATATGTAACGGGTTTCCTTTTAAGAAGATCACACGGTCTTTGCTCCGTATTCCCTATCTCTTGTATGCCTTATTGACCATCCTGTTGTTAATGTGGGGGGTATATCCGGTGAAGGAAGGCGGATTCTTCTTTTCCACCAACCTGGGTCATTCATCGCAACATGCATACGTAAACCTTTTTTACTCAACAGAGGAAGAAATTGATTTCCTCGATCACCAGATCACCGCGCTGCTCAACGAACAAAATTTTAACGGCAATATACTTATTGCCCGCTACGGAATGCTGATCTATGAGAAATCCATGGGATATGCTGATTTCAGAAAAAAAACACCTCTCAGCAGTGAAACGAGCTTTCAACTGGCCAGCATCTCCAAAACCTTTACCTCGGCTGCCATTCTTCAACTTCACCATGAAGGTTACCTCTGTATTGATGAACCCGTGCAGGATCATATACCCGAATTCCCTTACAATAACATCACCATCCGGCACTTGCTAAACCATAGCTCCGGCCTGCAAAACTATATGTGGATGGTGGAAAGATACTGGAGAAAAAGGACTCCCCCTACCAATGAAGATGTGCTGGATTTGTTTATTACATACCCCAGACCTCTGAACTTCACACCTGGTAAAGTTTTCGACTACTCCAACACAGGGTTTGTCTTTTTAGGTCTTATTATAGAGCGGGCAACACAAATGTCTTATGCCGACTATATCGAACAGCATATTTTTGACCCCCTGGAAATGCACCATTCTTTTGTACACGACCTTCACAACCCCCGTGAGGTTGAAAACAAAGCCTATGGATTCAGACAATGGAGAGGAAGTCATATTCTCATTCCTGATGATAACCTCGACGGACCTCTCGGCGACAAAGGTGTTTTTTCGAGCATCACAGACCTGCACAAATGGGACCAGGCACTTTACCGGCATACCCTGCTTCCCGAAGACCTTACACAACTGGCATTCGAATATTCAAAACTGAACAACGATTCCACTTTCAACTATGGACTGGGATGGCGCCTGCAGCGTTACCTCGGAAAAAAAATCATCCATCATCCGGGCAGATGGCATGGATTCAGAACAAGCCTGAAAAGATTTACAGACGATCATACCACAATTATTGTCCTTTCCAACAACAATCAGAGCATTGCAGATGTTATTGATGGATTACAGGATATTCTTTATTATGACGAAAAAGAAATTTGGATGGCAAACAATCCCGAAGAAATAACAGAAGACTCAAACTAAATGACACCTTTTTTTAAACTTTTATCACACATTTGGGTCATTAATGAATGGGAATGTAACCGTGGATGGATAAAAACATATTGATTTAATAAATATCATATCAGATTTTAAAATAAGATACAAGCAAACCAACTGAAAATATGAATGTAAATTTTGTAAATAAATCTGACAATCCCCTGCCTGCTTACGAAACCGAATCTTCAGCGGGAATGGACATCAGGGCATTCTGCGCAGAACCCATCACCCTCCATCCATTGGAAAGAGTGCTGGTGCCTACAGGATTGTACATGGAGCTACCCATATCGTTTGAAGCACAGATAAGACCACGCAGCGGACTGGCAGCAAAACACGGCATCACTGTATTGAACGCTCCGGGTACGATCGACGCCGATTACAGAGGCGAAATAAAGATCATTCTGGTCAATGTCAGTAACGATCCTTATACCATACACTCCGGAGACAGGATAGCGCAGATGATCATTGCCAGACATGAACATATCACACCCCAACAGGTGGGTACCCTCAATGAAACCATCAGAGGTGAAGGTGGGTTTGGACATACGGGTATCAAATAGTGTCTGCAAAATTATGCCAGTGACTACACTGGGTTCGACGCTTTATTTACCTGACAAAAACTGGGATCATTTGCTTTACTGCATGCATCCCATCAAACGAAACAATTTTGATGCTTTATTATTAAATTTATCACAAAACGATGGCAAAAGAACAATAAGCGGCAGCAAATCCGGGTTATTTTTAATTGCCTCCATATATATTTTTTCAACATCAAGTTATATCAAATCAAGATTCATGTCTTCAATATCCTCTTTCCATAAAAGCATTGCGTTTGTGATTATACTGGTACTTTTTGCCTCCTGCTCGGTTCAGAAAAAGTCCGGAACCACTGCCGAAGAAACCACCACTCAAAAACCGGTAAGTGAGATCAAAAAACTTGAAAGCAGTGCCATACTTATAGATGCTTCCAAACAGAAGATGCTCGGCAACTGGTCTAATGCCATCGTTTTGTATGCAGAAGCATTAAAGGCTGATCCGGAAAACGATGCAGCTTTATTTGAACTGGCAAAAATTCATGCCAGCCAGGGGCAATTAAAAGATGCCGAAAAATTTGCCACAAAAGCAGTAGAACTTGACCCCGATAATAACTTTTATAAACTTTCCCTGGCAGATATTTATTTTTTACAGAAAAAGAACGACGAAGGCATCCGCATGCAAAAAGAAATGGCCACAGCATCGCCCAACAATATAAACCTGCAACTTACCTTGCTAAGCAGTTACTTTTATGTTGAAGATTATGAAAATGCGTTGGCACAAATTCAACACATCGAAGACATCAGTGGTTTCAGCAATGAACTGTCTGTTCAAAAACAAAAATTATTTGTTGAATTAGGGCAGATAGAGAATGCCATCCAGGAAGCGGAAAAACTGCTTTCTTATTATCCGCAGGATATGCTTTATATGGAAACCCTCGCCGATCTTTATGAGCAGGCAGGACAACCGGAAAAGGCTTTTGATATTTACCAAAGAATGCTCGAAATACAACCCGACTATGCAATGGCTCGGCTGCTGCTGGCCGATTATTACAGAACCAAAGGGATGGAAGAAGAATCATTCACACAGGTGAAAAAAGCATTTGAATCTGATGAACTCCGTGTGGAAGCCAAAGTGAGGATCTTGCTATCCTATTTCTTTATGGGTGAAGAAAACATAGCCTATCGAAATCATGCAGACACCCTCATCCAAATGCTGTTGAAGCAATATCCTGAAAACCCCACAACCTTGGCTGTTTACGGTGATTTTCTGGTTCAGGAAGAAAAATATGAACAGGCCCGCGAATATCTCTACAAAGCAGCACAACTGGAACCTGGAGAGATCAGCTACTGGCAGCAGGTGCTATTTATTGATTCGCAAACTGAGAACTTTGAACGGATGCTCACAGTTTCTGACGAAGCACTTGAATTCTTTTTCGAACATCCTATTCTTTACTTTTTTAATGGTTTGGCAAATTTCCAACTGAAAAATTATGAGCAGGCTATTTCTTCCCTGCAATATGGTAAAGAGATGAGCACTGCCGATGATGAACTATACGGTCAATTTCTTACCCTGCTTGCCGATTCCTATTACCAAACCAAGGATATGGATATGGCGTTTCAGTATTACGAAGAAACCATCCAGCTGCAACCCGACAATGCTTATGCGCTCAATAATTACGGATATTATCTTTCGTTGAATAAAAAAGATCTTGACAAAGCTTACAATATGGCGAAAAAAGCCGTAACACTCGAACCGGATAACGCAGCCTTCCTGGATACATACGGATGGATCAACTACCTTCTGGGCGATTATGACACAGCTATGCAATACATCAAAAGATCTGTAGAAACAGCAGACGAACCCAGTGCAGTGGTATATGAACATTATGGGGATGTGCTCTACAAACTCGGAGAAAAAGAAAATGCTTTTTTATACTGGGAAAAAGCACTGAATACGGCAGGAGATGACCGCGATGAAGTATCGGAATTTTTAGAAGAAAAAGTCAAACAAAAAACTTTGATTGAATAGATCCGGGTCGTACCTGGTTTGCCCGGAAATCATAGGGACTTACCGGATGTTAATGAACATGTATCAATAAACTTTACAGAATGAATACCAATCCGTTAAAATACACTTACATCCTTGTTTTCTTTTTGCTGCTCACCCTGGGTGCCTGTAAAACAATCAAAAAAACAGCGCCAGAAGAAACAACAGATGTAAGCGCTATGAATGCCCTGCAAACACTTGATGAAAACCAAAGCCGCTTCCAGTGGATGACTTCGCGGTTTTCAGGCAGTGTGAACTGGAAAAATAAAACCCATTCCATCGCCGGATCATTCCGTATGAAAAAAGATTCAGCCATATATGTTTCGATTGCACCTTTGCTGGGTATTGAAGTGGCCAGAGCACTGATCACTGTCGATAGCGTAAAGATACTGAACCGTTTGGATGCTACCTATTACATGGGCGATATCAACCTGCTTAACAAAATGTTCAACACAGATGTTGATTATCAAATGCTGCAATCTCTTTTTCTGGCCAACGACTTTCCCCATTTTCAAGATCAGGGATTTGTAATGGAACAAAGTGAAAATTTTGTTCGCTTGCATAACCCTGAGAGAAAACGGATCGACGACAAGGGAAAACCCATCAATCAGTCTATGTTGCTCAACCCTGACGATATGAGAATAAAATCAAACATTGTTTTTGTAGAACAATCTAATGCCACTTTAAGGGCAGATTATGAAAACTATGAAAATATCAAAGGGAACTGGTTGCCGACCCAGCTGAAAATTGTTTTCTCCAGCAACAACCAGGTGTCTGATCTTGACATGGCATTTAGCAGAACAACGCTTGATGAACCCAAAAAAATGAGGTTTTCGGTCCCCTCAAAATATACACTTATCAAATTAACAGATTAGCAGGTTAACTTTTTTTTGATTCCGGTTATTCCTATGATAAATAAAAAATCTTTCTGGTTGATAAGATCCCATGGTTTAACAGGGATGGTGATGGTTACTGTTTTCTTTGTGTTTTCCCTTGTTTTCCCTTTACAAAGCCAAACGCGGCAAGACCTCGAATCGGAAAAGAAACGGATAGAAAGGGAAATCATGCTTACCAACCAAATGATCCGGGAAAACCAGGAAACCACCGAAGTAAACCTCGATCAACTCACGCTCATCAACAAAAGCATTGAAAACCGCGAAAACCTGATCAACAAACTCAATGAACAGATCAACCGGATCAATGCACAGATCCGCAGCACCCTTGCAGAAATTCAAAAACTCGAAGACGAACTGGAAGCCTTAAAAGAATCGTATGCACGGCTTATTCAATACGCCCATAAAAACAGAAGCTCCTACCAAAGGATCATGTTTATTTTTGCCAGCCGCGATTTCAACCAGGCTTATCTCCGGTTGAAATACTTTCAGCAACTTGCACAGCACAGACGCATACAGGCAGAAAAAATTGAATTGGCAAAACAAAAACTTGCCGATACCAAAAACCAACTGGAGGAGCAAAAAAAACAACAACAAGATCTGCTTGAGGACGAAAGGGCGGAAATGAGAGAACTAACGCAGGAAAAAGAGGCACAAAGACAAAAGATCGAAGAACTGAAGCAAAAAGAAAACCAACTGAAAGAACAACTTAAAAAGCAACAGGAAAATGCCAGAGAACTGCAAAGAGAGATTGAACGAATTATTGAGGAAGAAAGGAGAAGAGCTGCAGAAAAAGCAAGAGAAGAAGGAAAAGAAACCATCGGTCTTTCTCCCGAAGACCAATTGCTCTCGGATGAATTTGCTGAAAACAAGGGAAAACTTCCCTGGCCCGTTGAAAGAGGTATCATTACCGGATTTTTTGGAGAACAACCTCATCCTGTTTTACCTGGCATTAAAATCCCAAACAATGGTATCGATATTTCCACAACACGCAGCAGCAGTGCAAGAGCCATATTCAATGGTACCGTTACCAGAATAACCAGCATCGCCGGGTTCAACTATGTGGTCATTGTCAGACATGGTGATTTCCTCAGTGTTTATGCCAACCTTTCTGAAATTTATGTGGAAACCGGGCAGAAAATCAGCACAAAACAGATAATTGGTATGATCGCTACCGACGAACAGAACGCCAAAACTTTTATGCACCTGGAAATATGGCAGGGAAACAATAAATTAGATCCTGCACAATGGATCATTGCCAACCAACCCTAAAAAGAAGAACTTTACCGTTTGATAACGGCAGATACACCACTGATCGCCATGAATTCATTTTCATGAAGTTAAATCAAAACCAAAACAAAATTATATTTCAACAATATTAACCATTCAACTGATCAATTATCGCAATTATTTCATATCTTAGCCTACACATTTAAAACGATGATTATTATGACAAGTGCATTTATTACAGCCATGATCGGTCCTCCCGAAATTATTATTATCGCTATTATTGTTTTATTGCTTTTTGGAGGCAGAAAAATTCCTGAACTCATGAAAGGTCTTGGGAAAGGAATGAGAGAATTTAAAGATGCCCAAAAAGACGAAAAAAAGAATGTTTCGGTTGAAGGATCAAAAGAAGATTAAGATCACCCATTTTTCTTCTATCATTTTCTGTTCGTAAGTTGTTGATCGTATCAGACCAGCTTATGATGCAATAAATCAGTACAGAATTAAAAACGTTTATCTTATCAGGTAATCCAATAAACAACAAATGTGAATTCATTCAGTGATGGGTTCACATTTGTCTGTTTAAAACCAACTGTTTTCTAAACGCTACCATCGAATCCACTTGAAAAGTAGTTCCAAAAAACCATCCAATCACATGATATTTATAAAGCAATTTCCCGGTTATTTTTTTTACCTGGCGCTGGTAGGCTCCTGGTTTCTGCTCACCTCTTACACCACCAGTCAGGCATCAGAAAACACACCCGACGAAGAGGTGAAACAATGGAACCTCGCAGAGGACGATCCCGTGGCCGCAGCATTGGACAGTTTGGCCATGCTCACTGTTTTTCGGAATGTCGAAAAAAGAACACAAAATGCAGACGTTGGCCAAAAATACCCACCCGATTTTGTCCCCGAATTTCACGATTCGGTTTATATAAGGCGCTTTGAAGATCTCAACAGATATTCCACCATCGATTTTGTATACAACTCGTATGTAAGATCGTATATAAATCTTTATGCCGAACGCCGACGCGAACTCACAGAAAAAGTAATGGGATTGTCTCAACTTTATTTTCCCTTTTTTGAAGAACAACTCGACAGATTTAACCTGCCCATGGAGCTGAAATACCTCGCGATCATTGAATCTGCGCTCAACCCTTTGGCCAGATCAAGGGTTGGGGCAACCGGACTATGGCAGTTTATGTACGGTACG
Organism: uncultured Bacteroidales bacterium; assembly: GCA_964390665.1. Classification (GTDB taxonomy): domain Bacteria; phylum Bacteroidota; class Bacteroidia; order Bacteroidales; family UBA7960; genus SKVR01. The sequence goes on from CAYMLS010000081.1 coordinate 14,354, forward strand.
GGAAAAATGTACGGACTTCAGGTAAACACCATGGTAGATGAAAGAAGCGACATTATGAAATCAACCATCGCTGCATGCGAACATTTTGTTGACCTTTACAACATTTACGAAGATTGGAACCTGGTGCTTGCTGCCTACAATGCAGGTCCTGGAAATGTTAACAGAGCTATCAGAAGAGCAAGAGGTGTAAAAGATTTCTGGATCGTTCGCAACTACCTGCCACGCGAAACCAGAAACTATGTCCCCGCTTTTATGGCAGTTACCTATGTAATGGAACATACCGCAGAGCATAACCTGTACCCAATACCCCCACTCTATTCTCATTTCGATATCGACACACTCGAAATATCAAAACAACTCAGTTTGAGGGTGATCAGCGATTTTATTGATATTCCTCTTGATCACCTGCGGTTTCTCAATCCAACCTTCAAACAAAATATCATCCCAGAAAATTCCAGAGATCCTTACCATCTCCGGATTCCCAAATCCTATACAGGGGTTTTTCTTGCCAATGCCGATACCATCTACAATCATAAAACACCCCAACAGATAGAGCAGGAAGAACGGGCTGCATTGCTAAGCCAAACAACTGTGCATATTGTAAGAAGTGGCGAAGTATTGGGTAGCATTGCCAGAAGATACGGAACTTCTGTAAGACAAATACAAAGTCTCAATAATATGAGAGGTACCCTGATCAGACCCGGACAAAGACTCGTGGTAAGAGCACCGGCAAGACCACCACTAAAGATCGAATCAACCGAACATACCCATTTGGTAAAAAGTGGCGAATCAATCAACTTCATTGCAGGAAGATACCGAATCTCTTCAAACCAGATCAAACAGTGGAACAATCTCACCTCTAATGTTATCCACCCCGGGCAAAGACTTATTGTAAGAGATCCGGCACATGAAAGCAACGAAGAAACAGCAGAAGAAGCAGAAGAACAGGATATTGCCGGACAAAATATTGCCAAACTCATCAGTAGCAATGATGGAAATACTGACAGCGAAGAACAATCTTCTAAAGAAGAAAAAAAATCACCTTTCATCTATTACATTGTGCAATCAGGAGATACCATGTACGATATTGCTACCCGCTTTGATGAAATTACCGTGGAGCAACTCACGGAAGTTAATCAGATAACGACTGCCAGTCCTCTCATTCCAGGACAAAAAATACTTATTCCGCTCGAAAACTAAGCGGTGTTGAAAAAAAGATTCTGTTGTTTTCAATGAAAAACCGGCATGAAACAATAAATTCCGTTTTTTTGAATTTTATTGATAGAAACTATTCTCTAAAACATATACGTATGAAAAATTTAATTTCTTTGCTTTTGTTAGCAATATTGCTTTCATGCAGCACAACAGAACGCCCCCAAAAGCCCTCTGCAACAGGCAAGGCAGGTGAATTGCTGGTGGTTACATCCGAAACCAAATGGACAGGACCTGCCGGAGACCTCATCAGGGAAAATTTCGCCTCCCCGGTGCCCATGCTACCGCAGGCTGAACCCAGTTTCAACATGATTCAAATCAAAAACGAAGCTTTCGTTAAACTTTTTGAAACTCACCGGAACCTTTTGTTTGTCAATTTTGACAAAACCATTGAAAAAGGAAAGATAGAAATACAACGAAATGTTTGGTCCTACCCTCAAATGGTTATTCGTGTTACTGTTCCCGACGAAAACATTCTTGAAAGACTGCTGGACAAAAACAGAGAGCAGTTTGTAAATTTATATGTTGAAAATGAGCGCGAACGGATGATCAACGCATACAACAGAATGCTCAATCACCAGGCAAAAAACTGGGTAAGGGAAAACCTGGACCTTAAAATAAGTGTACCGGAAGGGTATTTCATTGCCAAACAAACTCCGGAGTTTGTCTGGTTGCGCCAAACGGGTACCCGCGAAGACCTTGACCTGGGATTACTTATTTCAGTTTTGCCTTACAAAGACCCTGGCAAAGACTTCAACCATGAGAACATTTGGGCACGCAGAGACAGTTTAACAAAAAAACATATTCCGGGTACTTTCCCCGATTCCTACATGACTACTTATCCTGATATTCCGCCCCTGTTCCGCGAAATCAATTTTAATGGAAATTATGCCGTTGAGGCAAGAGGACTTTGGAAAGTGGAAGGCGACTTTATGGGAGGCCCTTTTATCAACGTTACATTTGTGGATGAAAAACAAAGCCGCATTATCAATATTGATGGTTTTGTGTATGCTCCCGGATTTGAAAAAAGAGACTATCTCAGACAGGTGGAAGCGCTCATGTATAGCGTCATGATTCCATCTGACGAAGAAGAAACCACCACTGAAGAAAACCAAAAGGAACAGGTATAAGCTTTTTTTGATCAACATCTTCTGTTTTTCTTTTATTTTTGTGAAATAAAAATTAAACCGTTTTTACCACCAATTTTTGAATTGAGAATGATAAAGAAAAGGCTTTTACTTGCAATGGTTATCCTCTTTTTTTTGGTTTTCCAATCCTGCCAAAAAAATATCAATGAAAATATTGCCGGAAGATGGGAGAAGGTTGATGTTACACAAACGAATCCTTCCAGGGTTACTTTCTGGGATTTCGAATCAGGAAAACTGATCATATACCGGGCACCCGCTGATGACCCGGCCTCGGTATCGGTTGTTGATTCCGCCTTTTATGCCATCAACGGAAATCCGGTAAACTCAAAACTGGTTTTATTTGATGCTGGTAACGATCTTTACAACGGAGAATGGGATATTGTAAAACTTAATGATGAACAACTTATATTAAACCTCGACATAGAAGGTGGTGTTTTATTTGAGGAGTTTACTAAAATATTCTGAACCGAACCATGACAAAAATTTTGACACACACTGCATGATTATAATTCGTGGCATTCTCAGAAATGTAGTAGATGATTGCTGGCGAGATCGCTCGTTGAAAAAACGAGAACCGAATTAATCAAATTATAAAAAGATGGAATACACAAAAATTTGTAACTTTTTTGTAACTTTATAGTCTTGTTTTCATGGTTGCAAAGGGAGACCCCCCGGATTTATTCCTACAAAGGGTTCTCCCTTTCTTTTTTTCATCATTCACTTTACAGCAAACAATGGCAAAAGTAAAAACTACATTTTTTTGTCAAAACTGTGGCGCGCAATCTGCCAAATGGATCGGCAAATGCCCTTCGTGTCAGCAGTGGAACACCTACGCTGAGGAAGTAATAGAGGCACCCTCCCGCAAAACAAACCTGCAAACCGGAAAGACCAGAACCAGCAAACCACGGCTAATTGCCGAAATACAATACAAAGAAGAACAAAGGTTTGACAGTGGCAGCATAGAACTCAACAGAGTACTGGGGGGTGGCGTTGTTCCGGGGGCACTTATTCTGGTGGGAGGCGAACCCGGCATTGGTAAATCCACTCTCATGCTTCAACTGGCACTGAACATCCAGTCAAAAAGAACACTCTATATTTCAGGCGAAGAAAGCGAGATACAA
>CAYMLS010000082.1:0-4453 GCA_964390665.1 uncultured Bacteroidales bacterium
GATGATGTGTTGTTACCGATTTGCTGGGACTCACCAATGCAGATACTGTAGCGGTGACCATAACGGAAGGAACCATTAATGTGGATGGTGTTACATTGGACCAAACTGCAGCCTCCGTGGATGTTGGTGCAACTGTACAGCTCACCGCCACGATATCACCTGCCAACGCAGCAGATCAGTCAGTTACATGGAATTCTGATGATGAAAATATTGCCACGGTAGATAATACTGGTTTGGTTACAGGTGTTGCAGCGGGTACTACGAACGTAACAGTTACGACAAACGATGGCGGTTTTACGGCTACCGCCGCGATTACAGTTACCCCTGATGTATCAGTATCTGAAATTACATCAGATAAATTCAACATTTATCCCAATCCGGTGCAGGATAACCTGTTTATAGATGGAGAAAATATACATAAAATATCCATTTATAATACCACCGGTCATTTGATTATGGTGGTTGAAGATGATATCAAAAATGGAATCAATGTCTCCGAACTTGAATCTGGTCTTTACATAATCAGGATTGAAGGTGCTGAGTTCAGTACCACTTCCGGTTTTATTAAATAAATACAATAGAATCAGAAATATTGTTTTGATTCTCACGTTTAAGTGATAGTGAATAAAAAGGTGATTAGCGGGTTTATTCCTTGCGAATCACCTTTTTTTTATGGGTAATATTGAAATCCCTTTATCATGCAGAGTGCTGAAGGGTCAATAAAATAACCATTGGGGATCACAAAAAGCAATGCCGGAGAAATGAGAAACAACAGCGTAATACGAATGATAAGGCAAATCCTAATCAATAGCATCTGTCTGTAATTTAATAGATTTCTGTGGATTCTTTTCTTAGTGGAGTGCCCGCCAGAATGATTTCTATGGCATGTTTTCCATGCTGCGAGATATGATCATGGTCTGGTTCATCACTTTATCTTTATTTTTTGAAATTTTTACTGATCAATACCTTATCCACCATTGCACCATCCATATCCACGATCTCAATTTTATGATCCATATATTGAAAAGTATCGCCTACATTTGGTATTTGCTCAATCTGATCTGTTACGAATCCGGCGACGGTGGAATAGCTGATGGTGTCATAATCAACATTAAAACCGGCGATCACTTCGTTGAGTGTTTCAATGGGAGCATCACCATTGACCAAATAAGAATTATCTTCCCTTATAAAAATATCTGCTTCCTCGGTTTCACCTTCCTCGGGAACATGACCCACGATGTTTTCCATAATATCATGTAAGGTAATAATTCCCTCAAAACCACCATATTCATTCACCACACAACAAATATGGATTTTCTTTTGACGAAACAAAGTCAATACTTTATGGGCACTTATATTTTCAGGCACAATTAACGGATCAATGATGATCTGATTGATATCAAAATGCTGTTTTTCAGAAATTTTCTTGTAAAAATCACGCAGATAAATGATACCTTTAAAATTATCTAAATTACCATGGCAACCGATCAATTTACTGTGCTGTGCATGTAATAAATTCTTTTTAATCTGGTCAGGTTTTTTATTCACATCAACCCACTCAACATCCGTTCGGTGTGTCATGATATGCTTGGCTTTCTTATCACCAAAATAAAAAACTTTCTCGTGAATGATGTTTTGTTCTCTCTCTATAACCCCTTCTGTAGATGCAATTTTTATCATTTGGATTAAATCCGCTTCTGTCATCTGATCAACTTGTTTCTTTAATCCGATAATTTTATTGACAAAACTGGTTGACACAGATAAAAGCATCACAAAAGGATAAAAAACAGTACTGAATACGTAGATCAAAGGGGCGATGATGATGGCAATTTTATCGGGACTGTTCAAGGCAATTGTTTTGGGAACCAATTCTCCTATCACAATGGTAAAATAGGTAATGATCACCACTGTTAAGGTTAAAGCGATCTGGTTTGCGTAGTTTTGAGTGATTTCAAAATTTTCGAAAAAAGGGGCCACATCATCGGCGATGTTGGTGCCTCCATACACACCGGTCACAATTCCAATTAAAGTTATCCCCACCTGAATCGCAGACAGAAAACTCTCTGAATTGTCAAGTAGTTTTAACGCTATTTTGGCGCCATTGCTGCCCTTCAACACTTTCTGCTCCAACCTTGATCTTTTGCTGGAAACCAAAGCGATCTCGGAAAGGGCAAAAAATCCGTTCATTAAAACCAAAATGGTTACAATCAATACCTCCATCAATTTAAACTATTTTTATGATTACTCGTCATCTGCAAAAGTAAGGTACAATTGAATGCAAATGGTCTGAAAATCTAAGAATTCACATAATATTCATTTTCTACTTCAGAATTGGTTATTTGTCAGGCAATTGCCATATCCATACCGAACATCCCCATTTTACGAATCATGTGAAATTGACAAGAAAAGAATTCTGTTTTGGGAATGACAGGTTATTGTAAAAATGACACTATACTATTTGCCAAAGCAGAATGGTAGGAATAAAATCAATTTCCGTACTCCTCTAAACAATCATTTTGGGATTTTGGTATTCCAATTCAATACGTTTCAGAAGCAGTTAGGGTTTTTAAGAAAACTCCTGCTTTCCCTACCCATCAATCAGGAATATAAATAATCTCGCCACTCTCCAACTGGTAAGCAGTTCCTACTTTCTTGCCACGGCTACCATTACTTTCCTGGTTATCTGATGCCTTATAGGTTTCTATTTCCTTGCCTTTTTTGGTGATGATCTCCATTTGCTCGGTACCCGGATTCTTCACCATGGTGAAATCTTCATCCGAGAAAAATTCATTCATGTTGTATCTGGCAACAAGCGCCACCATCAATGCCAGTGCAAATACCATTGCCACATCAAAAAGGTTGGAAACCGTGGCCATCGGATCAAAATCATCCTGGTTTAAAAATTTCTTTGCTCGCTTCATTTGTTTTTATTTTAAAGAGGAGTATACCTACCGTTACCCTCAGTGATCAATGATCGTTATTTATTCTGAATGTCTGAATCTGTTTTTGTAATCTTCCATAAAGGATTACACCAACTCCTTCTTTTCTTCTTTATCCTGATTGGATTTATTCAGCAGTTCTGAAACAAATTCAAGGTTATTAAGATCGGCGGCGTACCAGCGTTTTTTTATCTGCAAAATGATAAACCCCACAGCACCGGTAAACAATCCGATAACTGTTGTTGAGAAGGCCACCTGCATATTCACCGCCATCGACTCTATATCACCAGCAGCAAGCCCCACCAATGCTGGGCCCATGGGTATTAATGTTCCCATCAATCCCAGTACAGGTCCAAGTTTAGCCAATGTCTGACTTCCCGAAAGGTCCTTCTGGCAAGCAATCTCATAATCATTGAGAACCTTATCATAATAGACTTTTTCCGGAATAACATTCATGATGCGGGTCAGAAATGTTGCAATCAAAAGCGTGGATTTTTGCGGGAGTGATTGCATTTGTTCTCCTATATTGGCAGCAGTAAGGTTTTCCAGTATGCCTCTTAATCTTTTGTTGTACCGCAATTTATTCATATACATCCCGTAAAATGCACCAATAAGCAGTAACGACCTGATAAAAAAGAACAGTAACAGTACAATTACCGGAACCAGCAGCCCGGTTGATATCCAGTACAAAAGTTTAGTAATTTCATTCATATTGCTTCTTAAATTATTTTGTTTGATTTAATATAATAATATAACATACCTGCAGCTATCACTATGAAAGCGGAACCAAAAATCAGAAGGGTTTCTCCCAATGGCAGAAAATCTGCCCTTTTGGGTACCTGCAACCTGAACAATTGAACGGAAATGATCAGTGCAACAATCATCTGAATAATATGCAGAAAAAATTTCATCTCCAGCATGATATCATAATCCACCAGTAACCACCTGAAAAAGTAAACCATACCGAAGATCACCAGCATAAAAGAAATGGCGAGGATCCATCCCAGGGTTTGAAACCCAAAGCCCTGGATATTCAAAAAAAGGAAACTTTCGAAGTAAAACAGCGCCACAAAGGGTACAATTCCCGGAAAATACTTAAAAAACATGAAACCCTTTTTGGTTCCCTCGCCATGATGTAATCTCAGCAGATAAATGGTGAGCATTACCCCGCCTATGGCTTCGATGATTTGAAAAACCATCAGATTGCCCATCAGGTCGGCATTGGCAAGTTGTTGCTCAAACAATGTATAGCTTTGGTGGATGGCCCTGTTATGCATCAGGAATATAAATGTGCCGGTAATCAATATCCAAAAAACAACAGCATAAAAACTCCTTAATAAAGCAAGCTGCAGCGGCAAAGCAATCGCCGACACAATGAATAATATAATCACAAGTTCCATCAACATGGGCACTGATATTTTATAATTAAATTATTTACTGCAAACATGCAGAAGTTAATTTGATTAATGCAACACCACATTGAACATTGCATTCGCATCCAACTGCCTTGATCT
>CAYMLS010000082.1:4463-17549 GCA_964390665.1 uncultured Bacteroidales bacterium
GTACAAATTATATTTTCAAAATCCAATTATTCTACACGCTGTTTTCTGCGTTTACGAATGTAAATCACAAGAAACAAGATGATCAAAACCGAAGCAATACCAGCAATACTCCATGTATCTCCCTTATCAAACAATTGTTGAGTGGTATTGGGTTTCTGCTGCTGTTGCACTTGTTTTTCCATCACTATATTGTCTTGGTTAGCGTCTATCTGAACGTTTCTTGCCTGGTCAATTGCCTGTTGGTATTGTTCCATGGTTTGCTGTGGTAATCTTTCGGCAATGAATTGTCGCAATTTTGCATTATTACACACAAAACCGCTACATCCTGCCTCATGATCGCTCACCAGCTCGCCGTGCAATTCGGCTAATTCATTGAGCTGCTGTTCGCTGGCATTCCAATACCCTTTTCTGGCCGTTTCAAGCATTACTGAAGTCATCTCCTGCAAGGCATAGGGGTTTTCAGTTTCAAAGCGTTCGCGTACATTCAGATTATGCTTGTCGTTCACATAAATATCATGATAGGTATCCCAAACATAATCATCAATGGCAGCGGGTTTCATTACATTCCATCCGTAAGTGTTCCTGAAGGTTTCAGCAAAATGTTCCATTGCAGATGCTTCACCCTCCAACAGTTCATTGATGTATTTGGGATTGAATACAGTAGAATTGGTCTCCACGCCGATGGCTTCCTTAAGTTCCTGCATCCTCGGACGATTCACATTGCGAAAGTCATTGAAGTATGCTGTGGGGTCGTTTCCGGTTACATTTCTTACCGCCATATTCAATCCTCCCATAAATTCGTAAACATGATCAAGACTCAGAGGTCCCCATGTATTACTCGATCGGGGTTGAACAACTGCTTCGGTATTCTGCAGCGCTGCTTCAAAGATTCCTTTTCTAAACATGCCCCACTCTTCGCCACCACCATATATTGCCCCCATGTTGTTGATATACTGGTCTGCCACGGTTTTTTCATCTTCCCATGCATCTCCCTGTTCAACCAGCGACATGATGCCTGATCCATAATTACCGTTTACACCACCAAAAACCCTTTTTGATGCATATTTGCGGGCATCAAGGGGAGAAAATCCCTGATCAATGAGATACTTTTCTGCTGTTGCAATGCCATTGCGCACATAATTCAAACTGTCATCATCGCTGGCTTCTGCTGCCATGAGTATGGCTTTGTCAATCAGATCGAGGCGGGAAGCAGCAATATCGCGCAATTGTCCTGAGGTTTGCACCACCACATCTATTCGTGGTCTTCCTAATTGTGCAGCAGGAATAAGATTCAAACTGCGAACGGTTCCAAAACCATCACGAACAGGTTCCACGCCAAGCAAATAGAGTATCTGTGCAAAGGTGGAACCCTGTGTGGAGATAAAATTGGTGGACCACAAGGTAAAACTGATCTTTCGCGGATACCGTCCTTTTATCTCCAACTCTGTTTCAAGCAATGACTCGGCCAGTGTCTTACCCACTTTCCAGGATTCCTCCGATGGTGTTCTTTCGGCATCCACGGCAAACATGTTTCTGCCTGTAGGTAATGAAGCGGGATTGACGATAGGATCGCCACCTGATGAAGGTGCAGTATACCGTCCATTCAAGGCATTCAAAACCGCAGCCAGTTCCATTTGTGGGCTTTGCTCCAGGTTGATCTTGTTAAGACGGGCATTTTCAATGGTTTCTTTCAGCTTCAGCACTGCTTTGGCATAGGTTTCCAGGTACTCCTCCTTCTGTCCGATGGATTTGTCCAGCTGTGCATGAAAGCGCTCAAGGGTTGCGTCCCAGATCTGTTTATCTGCAAACCTGCTGGCATATTCTTCATTGTCTGAATAGGCGAAACTATGGGTATTCATTTCAATGAACCCCATGATGTCCCTGCCCTCTTTCATATCCTGAAGGGTAAGTTTTTGCAATTCGTTATCCAGTGAATTGCTGAATGCCAGGTTGAACCATTGTGTATATTCCGGAGCATCGAGAACAGCAGCCTGTTGCATAAGCTTTTGTTGTTTCTCCGCTTCTATTTTTTCTGACAAGCTGCCATCGGCCAATAACTCAAAGGTTTTCGTTCTCATCAGACTATCCTGCATGATTTTTAGCAAATCAAGCATATCGGTCTGGTTGATGATGGTCATGGATTCAAGCATTTCCGGTGCCATGCCTTTCATCCTTTCTGCTATTTTCATAGCATTCTCCCTGCGGGCAGGGTCCAGCATTTCTGATGCTTTTTCAAATTCTTTGTCTGATTGAAGTTTTTCGATGTATGCCTTGTTTTTTTCGTTGCTGCTCAACTTTATAATCAGTTCGGGCAACTGGTTGTCGTCCACCTCAGCGTGTTCCTTTTCTGGTTTGTATTGGCCGCTCATCATCAAACCCAGCAAATCTTCATCTTTATTTTCCGAGTGCCATTTCAGGGCCATTTCAACCTCATCTTCCGAAACCAGTTCATTGAGCAGATCATCAGGATTGGCGCCATCGATGGCCTTATCAACAATTTTTTCTGCCATAGGTCTGTATGTTTCAGAAACAAAAAGTGCATTACCGTATTGCTTTTGAGTGATGCGGTTGCGTTTAAGGTCCAGTTCAGCAAGTGAAAATGCAACCGGGTCGAGTGCCATGAGTCGTGCCGAGTTTTCCAGCTTGGAGTCGCTGTAGGGAACACCCAGGGTATAAAGACCTGCTGTAACTTTCTCCTCTTCTATTTCCTCAAGGTATTCATGTATTTTATGAATATCCTCTTGTGCATAACTGCTTGTGGAGTCGAGACTAAGTGCACGGTGAATGTTGAGTTGTTCGGCAAGTTCTTTTACCGATACGGCATATTGCTCCCTTACAGGTCCGTCGGGAAGTCTGTAATAGTCATCCAGTTTTCCCAGCAGGCTTTCCAGGTCGCTGTTCAGTCCACCTTTCATAAAGGGAGGAGTGAGATAGGTTAAAAGGGTGGCATAGGTACGTCTTTTGGCAACAGTGCCTTCACCAATGTTGTTAATGGTATAGTTGTAAAAATGGGGTGTGGTGCCAATGAGCCGGTCGGCCCAATCGTAGTCTGACAGCGCAATTTGCTTGCCGGGGGTAAACTCAAGGCTACCGTGAGTTCCGAAATGCATGATGGAATCTGCGTTGAATCCATAGCGTGTCCAAAGGTAAGAGGCAATGTAGGTATGCGGCGGGGCGGTATTTGCACCATGCACAAGTTGTTGCTCATCATCACCGATACCTGGGAGGGGTTGAGGTAAAAGAGCGATGTTACCAAACCTTACACTGGTTACGGCAAGGTATTCCTTGTCCTCCCTGTAAACCTGCATGTAATCGCCGGGAGCTTCGCCATATTTTTCCACAACTTGCTGGTAGAGTTCTTCAGGCATTGCCTGTCTGCACCATTCCTGGTAGGTATCTTTCTCCACCAATACAGGGTCGCCATTTTTCAGATACTCGTCAAAAGCGCCCAGGGCGTATGGTCCAAGCACCGGACCTTTTTCCATGATTATTTTTTCAAATTCTTCTATTGTGGCAGGCAAACCTTCCACATCGTAACCATTGCTTTTGAGTTCCTGCAATACGCGGTAGAGCGATGGGATCACTTCCAATCCGGAAGCAACCATTGAATTTTTGCCAGGCCCCTTAAAATAATAGATAGCAATTTTTTTGTCTTTGTTTTGCTGTTTTTGCAGATTGGCCCATTTGGATACGAGTTCGCTGAAGTTTTCAATCCTGTTGTCGATACCATCAAAAATGAGGTTACCTGCCTGGTTTTTATACTGTGCCACCACGGCATAAGGAGCCACGGCGCCATCCATTTCGGGCATTACCACACTCATGGAGAGCATACCCCCAAACATTCCCTGCGGATCCTTTAACCACTTATCGTACTCTTCGTAAACAGTAAGAGGGGTAAGAACAGGGATATTCTGCTGTTTTAACCAGTCGATGGCCTTATCCTGGTATCCCATGGCCATACGTCCGTGCGGACGTAACAGCACGATGTCAGGATTGGTTGACTGCAGCAATTCCAGCTTTCTGATGCCAAATGAACGGATTGGAAATACGTTTATTCCTTTGGATTCGAGTTCTTTGATAAGTTTTACGGTATGTTCACGGTTGGAGTTCTGAATGTTGATATTACCTGCCAGAATGGCCACACGTGCTCCATCTTCTTTATAAAGCCCGCTTTCCCGGTAAAATTGTTCATATTGCTCCACTGTTTCAAATACCTGATCATCACCAATATAAAAGAAATAGTCCTCAGGCATGATCACTGCACTATCATGAGGATGAACAAACATTTTTTTATTGTCGATGTGTTGACGGGTGTAGTTAAAAAGGCTTCTGAAGTTAGCGGAGCCTTTGTTTTCCAATAAATCAGTAACGTAATCGAGTTCTTCACCCTGCAGGTTGGTGAGATCATATTCAGGGTTGGTAACATCTGCCACGTAGATTTTCACACCTTTTTGTGTAGCGTTCCTGATCTGATCCAGTTGTTCTCCAGATATTCGAATGCCATGCCCCCGGATCAATGCCAGGGGATAGCGTTCGATTTTATTTAATTCTTCCAGATCAAGGGTTTCTATTTTCACCCAATTGCTGGTGTTGGAGCGCATCATTTTCTCTACCGTGAATCCGGGGAATGATACTACAGCAATTTTAGTCACAGAAATATATTTGTTATAGACCATCCAGATCCCACCCATTAAAATGGTGAGAATGAGGAAGGCAATTGTATATTTTATAAAAGGTTTTTTCATGGTTAACCCCTGAAAGAATTTAATGAATATCAATTAAAATATTTGTGCAGTTTCAAATTGAACGTGTCCGGAATCACCGTCTGCGTTGATGTATTGGGTGAAGTTCACTTTATAGGTATCTTCTCCATTGGCAGTTTTAAAAATGTAAACCGGCGAAGGCAGATAAACGGGTGGCATTGTCAGGCTTCCGTCGGGATCTGTTTGGAATTGAATAACCTGTGCTGTTGACAAAACAATATCGTAGGTAGTGCCATGGCTGCTTTTGGTAACCGTTTGGTCGGTTTCAAAAGTGGCGCCAGCCGGTATCTCTTCCAGGGTAGCAAACTGTATGCTTTCATCGCAGGTATAAACGCCACCCTGTGAACCAATGGAGGTGGCATCGCCACTATTGGTGCGAACAAAATAACGCTGAATGGCAATATCCCAGTCATCGCGTGCAAACCACTCTGCATTGGTGGCAGGGTCTTCCTCGCCTGAACCCATAAACTGCTCTTCAGAAAATGAGTAGTAATGCCACGTTGAGTTAGAAGTTGCATCGATACTCATTTCATTTGTATCACCTGTTGTGGGTTGAGAATCATCATCCTCAGTACATGAAACAACAAGAAATAGAGCTAATGATAAGAATAAAACTGATTTTTTCATTTGTTGGATTTTTATTGAATAATAGAATTAATTTAACTTGTATCTTAATCCGGCAAGAAACTGCCTGCCAGGATTGGTGAAATATATATCGCTGAAATTGAATAAATTATCAACCTTTAGTGTAACTTCAAACAGGTGCTCATCGATCCTGATGGGTTTGATGAAGGTCACTTTCCAGATATTGTAAGGATCGGAAGAAAGGTCAGACAGCAAAGGGTTGCCGTTTACATCCTCTTCCAGATATTGCTGAAGGATGGGCGAAGTCATCCTGCCTGAAAACTGCAATGAAAAGGGTCTTTCCATCAGTTCTCCATTCCATAGCAATGAAAGGGTGGCACTGTGATTTACATTGCCTGTAAGTTGCAAACCCGTATTATTATCTTTGGCATCGCAATAACTGTAAGTGGTTTTCAAAATGAAATCGCTCAGAATAACCAGTGAAGCATTTACATCTATTCCCTGCAGGGTGGCACTGCTCACATTCTGATAGTATCTGTCGGGTTGACCGGTCTCACTTACGATGCGGTAAGATGTTATCTTGTCTCTTATCTGGTTGTGATAACCTGATACCGACATGTTTAATGACCCTTTGGTAAACTCCACTCCCAATGAGTTATACAACCCCCTTTCGGGTACAAGGTCAGGATTACCGTATACCCAGAAAGAACCATTGTGATTGAAATTGTAGTGCAACTCCTTCAGATCGGGTGCCCTGAAGGATGTACCAATCCCTCCACGAATGGTAAATCTTCCCATTTTATACATGGTGGAAAATTTGGGAGAAAAAGCAGAACCAAATTGCTCGTTGTAGGTGTACCTGCTACCCAGCACCAGTTCCAGGTTTTTGATGAATCTGCCCTGCCATTGCATGAAAACATTGGCATCTCCCACACTTTTTACTGTGGGTAGGGGGCCGAGAATCCTGGAACTGTCTGTTGAAATAGATTCAAAATTGTACTCCAGTCCACTTACAAAATCCCATTGATCGTTTGCATAATTTGTGTTTACTACCCGTCCGGAAATATGGGTGATATCATTTTGTTTTTCAAGGAAATTGTTTCTTAACTCCAGAACATCATACCTGAAGAACTTGTCAAAATTGATACTTGCAGTAAGATCATTCCGGTTATTTTCAGACAGTATGGTTGTTTTTGCACCTGCAGTGAGTTTACGTTCCAGGTCGTGCTTCACGTTCATAGTGCCGGCAAAATTAAAAACCTCATGCTGGAAAAACCTGCCGTTTAGGTCAAATGATATACGATCGGAAGGTTTAAAGTTCATTTTCATACCGGTACCATAATCGGTATGGGGTTTCGACAAACTTCCACCCGTTATGTTGTAACCATCGGTGCTGTTTCGAAACATATTGGCGCCCAATGTAAACTGTCCTAACCTACTGCCAACATTTGCCTGTATTTTACTGGTGTTATGGCTTTGGAAACTGCTGTTTACACTACCTTCCAGGTTGTTTGCAGGTGCTTTGGTGATAAAGTTGATAACCGCTCCCACCGCATTGGAACCATAGAGTGCTGATGCTGCCCCGTTAACCACTTCCACCCGTTCGATGGAATTAAAATCGATCTGATCGAGGTTGATATTACCACCAGAGCCTTCCGATACCAAACGTTCCCCATCCACAAGAAAAAGAATGTACCTCGAATTTAATCCCCTGATCCTGAGATTATTTCCCATAGCATTGGATGAAGTTACCAACCCTGGAACATTATCTTTAAGGATCTCCAGTGGTGATACGGTACCTGCTTTCCTAATGTCAACCTCGGGAATCACGGTTGTTTGTACCGGAACATCTGCCAATCGCCTCGGAGTGCGCGTACCAGTCACAACAATCTGATCCAGGTTCAGCACATCCGCATCAAGATGGAGTGTATGGTTTGAAAGCAGATCAACAGTATCCTGTAGCGTTTTATAACCTACGCTGCTTATGTTTACCACAACCTTGCTGCCGGCAACGCCGGAGATCATGGTTGATCCGTTCTCATCTGTGATGCCAAATCCTTTTTCGCTTTTACCTTCGAGCGATTTCCAGGAGATATGGGCATTGTGCACCGGATCATTGGTTGATTTTTCCAGGAGGGTTAGTTGGTGATCCTGCGCAAGGGTTAGTTGTGCAGAAATGATTACCAGCAAAAACGGAATAAAATGGTTTTTTACGTTCACGACAGGATGGTTTTTATGAGGATAACTATTCTTTTCTAACATGCCCTTTTTTCATTGTGTTGGTTGGATAAGGATGCACCTGATTCCTTATTTATTTTTCTTTTGTTAGGGCAGGTAAAATTCTGTTCAGCGACAATTTCAGGAATAATATTCATGATCTCAGGTTTTATGGTATGGTGATGTAGCTGTTAATCAAGGTATGGAATCAGGCGGATAATGGTATCAATCAGGTTTTACCTTTCAAAGCATTTATTTCGCGGCAACTTACATCATGCTGTTCTCTTGGTTTTTATTTAGATAATTTTAAAATGCAAAGTAAGATGAAACCCCAAACATGGACAATCCCCTAAAATGAGGAATTATTGATTGCCGAATCATTATAAAAGGGGATAAACAATTGTATAAAACAAACCAACTAACTGTTTATCTCAATATTAAGGTGTTTCGGCAGGATGGTTAACAGGGGATTTGGATCGGGGTGGGATATGCCAGGTGGCTCAGATGATGGAGTGACAGATGGGATATACAGAATTAACAGAACCGGAGGTTCACCTTTTCTCATCTTTGCAGAACCTGATGGTGGAGATATGATATTTTATGATGATAATGGCAACAGAATAGCATTTCACGGACATCCAGCAGGTGATGATACTCAATTCGATATCTGGAGCATTGATGCCAATGGCGGCGATCTTCAGCGTATTTCTGATGCACAGTACAATGTGTTTTTGCAGTTTGTATGGGATCCGTGAGAATTATGCTTATGAATTATAGGTTGTGATATGACCCTTTCTTCCGGAAATACATTGATAAGACCTTTCTTGTTTCGTGCCCGGGCAAAGAAATCTTCTGATTAGTATATTTTTACGAACGGGTAAAAACCAAATTGCGTTGCCAACCCCATACCGAATCGTTTTGGTTTATTGTTTGTATCTAATTACCTCAGTTTCCTCAGGTTTGCATTGTTTACCAGCGAGGTCATTTGGGTTATGGCTATCTGATTGAGTTTTTCAAGGCGTTCTGAAGGGCTTAACCCCTGCCTGATCAATACGGCATTGATGCTTTCCAGATTGGATAGTACAACTAATTGTTCAAGGGTAGCATCATCACGCATATTGCCTTTGGATTCCGGATTTTTTGCCCGCCAATCGGCTGCGGTTTTCCCGAAGACCGCCATGTTTAGCAGATCTGCCTCTGAGGCATAAACGAAAGAAGTCTGCCGGACGGTAAGTTTATCGGGTATCAGGTTTTCTTTAATGGCATGGGTATGTATGGTGTAATTTACTTTTGCGAGGGTGCGTTGCAGGTTCCAATCGAGTTGCAAGCGGTTGGTTTCTTCTTCTTTGAGGCGTTGGAATTCTTTGATTACATAAAGTTTAAACTCAATTGATATCCATGAAGCGAACTCAAAGGCAATGTCTTTATGAGCAAAAGTGCCTCCATACCGCCCCGCCTTAGAAACTATTCCAATAGCATTAGTGGTTTCTATCCATCTTTTTGGGGTCAATACAAAACTGTTTAGACCAGCTTGTTTTCTAAACCCCTCGAATTCGAGGGGTTTAAAACTGGGGTTATACATTTGCTCCCAAAAACCAAGCAATTCAATGGTGTTTCTATTTCGTAACCAATTCTGAATAATGGCGTCAGTATTGGCAGAATCTTTATATCTGGCAATATCTGTTAGTGAAATGTAATCATCTGTTTCACCCTTAAAAATGGTAATCTCAGTACCTTTTACTTGTATTTTCTTGTTCTTAGCCATACTTCAATCTTCTTATTGCGACGAGTTCTCCAAAAAACCAAACCGAAAACCATGTTTAAAAAGTCTGCTTTGTCAAATATTTGTATCAAATTTATAAAAAAACTTCCTGTTGCAAAGTGTTTCGTGTTTTTTCTAAACTAGTTTGGGTTGAGGTGGATATGTTTTTTCCGAATGATCAAATGATTGCCAATGGTAACGTTCTGAAGCGCATATAAGATGCAACTTTCAATGTTTTTTTACAGTTTATCTGGGATCCGTAAGAGCGTGTTTTGATCCAGAAGTAATGATGCAAGACGGTATGGGGTAAAACCTGCCAAACCTATTTCTCTGAAAAACCTGCCATGTAAACCTTCGGTCTTTCTGCTTCTAATCTTGAAGTCAATTATTCGTGAAGAGGTTACAAAGAGTTGAGTTGCCCATGTTGTTTAATCATCAAACTCGGATTCAAAATTTTTGCGGAATTCGTCCATATCATCATGTATGTTTTCATAACCTTCGCATTTAACTACATGCTGATCCATGAAATCTTTTTCAATTTGCTGATAATGGAGCAATTGGCGGGCATTAAGCACTCCCCTGTTTCGAATGGTATTCATGGTGTCGAAAAAGGAATTCAAATGCTCACACGCATCTTCAATGTTTACAATTTTGTAAAAACTGATGTCGATTAAATTAATAAGACTTTCCAATCTCATTATAAGGTATCTGCGTGATTCTATGTTTGCCGGAATTGTTTCCGTTACAATTAAAAATTCCTGTTTGGCTTGTTTGTAATTTTCGCGCTTGTAATGATCTTCAGCAGAATTAAAACTCATTTTCGCTGCTCTGAGTGCCCTTGAGTCTTGTCCAATGGCTAATATGGATAAACCCAAAATTAAAATGGAAACAATAAAAAGTTGCTTGTTCATAAGTAGTTTTTTTAGTTTAACAAATTTAGTAAAAACAAGGGTTCTTTTTCATTTCCATTCATTATCGTGCCAAAATTTAATCACAAAACAAACTGGTAAACTCCCCTCACCCCTTCGCTGGTATCAGATCATTCTTGATCAGTGTCCCTCCGTCTATTTTAAAGATGGAACCGGTGATCCATGCTGCTTTTTTGCTGAGCAGGTAAAGGATCATATCTGCGACCTCTTCCGGTTCACCAATGCGCTCCAGGGGGTAGCGGGCAGCAACCTTTTCTGCCAAATGATTGTAAGATTCCTCATCCTTCACGATATTGTTATCCAGGTGGATGTTGGTGCGAACGAATCCCGGGTTTACGGAATTGACCCTGATTTTGTAAGGTGCCAGGTCACCGGCAAGGAATTCGGTGAGCATATCCAAACCTGCCTTGCTAACGGAATAGGCCACACTGCTGCCCGGTCGCATCGATGCAACCGACGATACATTCACAATAGCAGATCCGTTCGCGGCCTTCAGCAAATCAAGCATTGCCCGGGTAAGGATGTAGGGCCCGTTCAGGTTCACATCAAGATTAAACTTCCATTGCTGCTCGTCCACCATTTCAATACCACCCTTGGTTAAAACACCGGCAGCATGCACCAAACCGTGAATTTTGCCATGGGATTCAGCGATATAGTCACTTAATTTTTCACAGTCATCCTTACTGGTTACGTCGCCGGCCATGAATTTTATATTCTCTGGTTTGGGTTTGATCTCATCAAGGGCACGTTTTATTTTATCTGTACTCCTTGAAAATGAGATCACTTGATTTTCCGGATTTTTTGCCAGTTTCTGTATGCACGACAAACCAATTCCTGAACTGCCACCAGTAACAATATATACCTTCTCCATATTACACTTTTTTGTTTTACCTACTCATTTCAAGGTTTCAGGTAGGAATTTGTTTAGTAGTAGCTAAAATGTCAACATTTGTTCACGAATTTGTAATAATCCCGTTACACGAACAGAGTTAGTGTAGTGTAGTGGTGGACAAAATTCATTAAAAATCCTTTCCATCTACCCAGCGGATGGAGTTCTCAATTATTTTTTTGTATTCCGGATTGTGGAGTCCTTCTTTTGCATGGCCGGGCAACAGATAGACCACACGTGAGTTGTTTACCTCGTGCGCCCATCCCATCCTGAAATCGCTAAACTCATGATCGGTAGTCAACAGCAGGGTAACTGATGGGATTACTTCCAGATTCATATATCCTTCATCAAATATGTTGAAATCAGGAACATCCATTGTGATGGGGTGATCGGGGTTGGTTTTGAGTGCCAGGGTGATGTCATGTTTATAATCTGAGATATCAAGCGTATCGCCTTCAAACCGGGGTTGCTTGTATTTACCGCCGATGATTTGAGTAAATTCAGTCCAGTTTTGATAGGAAACCAGGGCATGATGCATAAAAACCATCCCTTTGCCTTCTTCGAGTAAATCGCGATATCCCTGCTTTTCCTTTTCCGCAATCTGCTTCTGGTTATCATAAAAAACAAGGACATCATAATCGTTCAATTCCCCCGAGGCAATCAATTGATTGACATCGGGCTGCATCATAAAATAGGGTTCTATCCCTTCCATTCTATCAAAAGTTTGTTCAAAAGCCAGGGTGTCATATCCATGTCCACCCGTAACAACAAGTATTTTCAGATCATCTTCTGAGGGCTGCATGCAACCCGTAATTAAAATGGAAAGGACAATAAAAGGAAGTAGTTTTTGCATGGGATGAAGGTTTTGGGGGTTTTAATTAAGTGCATAGATAATAAAGTCAAAATTATTGTCATGGTTTGGTTCATCACCGAAGAGCGGTGGATTGATGCTGTTTATCCATTTTTACTGGCGTACGAGTTTAATCCCATGAATACCAAACCATTATTGCGAATAAAATCTCTTATGAACCGGCAAAAACTCTTTCAGGCGAATATAAAACTATTTTGAGACTCTACCTTCTTCACCCACGAAGTTTTTTTTCAAAAAAGGGAAAAACCGTTTATTTTCAAAGTTTTCATTGCCCCTTTTGAAGAAACTGCCCAAGCATGTTAAACACCTGTGAAACGGTTTCCTGACTTTCTAAAGGGATCTTCAGATACATTTGCCCGCTTTTCTCATCTTTTTCTGTGATGGAGTGAACCAGTTTTTGAGTCTCCTGGGGTGAGGAAAGTGTTTTGGCCAGCCCGCTAAAGAAATTGATGCCCTGAGAGAGCAATTCAGAGGGTTCTGTGGCGGGCTTTTCATCTTCCTTTCCTTCAGGAGATGAACCTTTTCCCGAAGAACCATTCTTACTTTGTTTTCGGTCTGGTGCGAAGGCGGCAGGTTTTTGCCCTGTAGTTTCTTTTTCATCAGAACCTTTATCCTCCCCGGACTTTCCCGGTACTTTATTCTTCTCTTTGAAGTTCATTTCGAGTTGCTCTGCTTTTTCAGGATCGTTTTGTTTCCTCTTCCGGACTGTACTGCCTTTAATACTGCTTCGAGGTGTTTGCAGGTTCAAAGATGATTGGTCTTGAAATCCATGCAACTAAAGAAATTCCAGCTTCCGTCCAAACTCCTGATCGCCACCTTGTATGTGGTATCTTTTTCAGAATTGTAAACCTGGTAATCGCCGAAAACCTTCTTATCGTCCAGCTTTCGGATTCCAAAATAATTGTTCTCCATGAACTGTTCCCGTAATGCTTTTTGCCATTGATCCAGAGTAAGATGGTCAGGCTTATAATGGTAGGGTACTTTTGCAGGTTTTTTCAGCTTTTTGGTTTTTGATGATTTCGCCATGGTTATCAGGTTTGTTATTTTAATGGATGTTATCGTTACATCTC
>CAYMLS010000083.1:0-13972 GCA_964390665.1 uncultured Bacteroidales bacterium
CTTTATGTGAAGAAAAACCTACTTTTTCCTCGATGATATCTGCCGAAACCGGTTCATCACTTCCGGAAAGCCCAACAAAAATGACCTGTGCGTAAGGATAAGTACAATGGGAAAAAATGCACTGTTGTAATCCTGGGGTATCAGATTCCAGAAAACAAGTACAAGAAAAGACAAAACAGATATGAGTCTGAAATACAATTTTACCTGATATCTCGCTGAAGAAAAATAATGTGCCCAGATGAAATAAATATGTGTTGGCAAAGTCCACAAAAGATTCAAATTCGTTTTTGTGGCAACATGGTCTGTAAAAAACCACAAAAATATAATAACCAAACCTGTTAATCCGATGAGGGTGAAGAATGTCAGATCAAAATATTTTTGAAATCTTTTAAACCAAAAACAGAGCAACGAAAGTATAAAAAGAGCCCAAAAAACCTTATCGGGTGTAAAAAAGCCAGCGGGAGACAAAGATCTTGTTTTCTCTAACAGAACATTATTCTTGTAGATCAAAGGATTTCCATCGGGTAAAAAAGTAAAAGCAAAAGAGATGAGCATTTCATCTGGCAGAAACATAAAATCTGAAGGTGTGGCAATTTTATCGGCAGGCAATCCAAGTGCTAAATCAATCCCAAAGGCACTCCACGGCATATTTTCTAAAAAGGGTTGAAGCATATCTCTGAAAGACCTGACCTTGTTCATTTGAGGCTGATATATAAACTCCTGATCAAAATTTGTTTTAATGTTATCAAGTATTTCAGGCGATTGAACGTAATAATCAGGCCAAGCAGGATTCAGGATCGTATCAATGAGGTCGCGTATTCTGGTGGCACAGTTATCATAAAAAAAGTCATAGTGGTAATAAGCATTTTCAGGTTTTGCATTATCCATCAGAAAATCAAACACTTGTTGTTTCTCGGCTAGAGTCAGATTAAAAGATTGCTCAAAGAGCGCCCGTCCCTCGCCTTCATATTCCAGGATAAAATACCGGGTTGGATAGGCCGAAAGTTTGTAAAGAAGTTTACCTCTAATAAATTTCAGATAAAAATTGGGGGTATCAAAATCAAATGTGCCATAATTAAACACCATATCCATTTGATTTTCAGGATCGATAACCCTAACAGCACTGTGTCCGAAAACAGAGTACAGTTCATCCCCCGGGCTGGCAGTTAACAGGCTGATATCCGATTGATCTGATAATGTTTGAGCTTCGCTTTTTTGTGGAATAAACAAAACGAAAACAGTCAGCCACGCTATGATCAAAAATTTCTTCATCGTGCAGGAAAAAGGAAATATTAGTTCATGAAGTAAAAGTTAATAAATTGAATATGAAACCATTGGTTGAAAAAGCATAACAAAACAAGCAAATACATATGAATCCTTTGCGCCTGGTGATATACTCTTTTTCCAAAAATCTTTGCGAAGATATGAATAGTGGAGAAAACCAATGTTATAAAATATTTAAATGAACCGAGCCATGACAAAAATTTTTCACATACGCGGATGATTAGATTTCCTGGTATGTTCAGGTTTGCTGTCAGAGTATTGTTGGCGAACTTCCCCTTAAGAAAAAAAATCCAGGAATAGAAAATGGCTGGATCGTCAGTTTTCAGTCAAGTAACCTTCATATGGATACGTATTTCACAGATACTTCCATCTGTGTATAATTTGATTAAATAGGTTCTCGTTTTTTCCGACGAGAGAGCTCGCTAAAACCCGGACTGCATGTTTTACATGCCGCGAATTATAATCATGTAGGTGTGTGTCAAAATCTTTGTCATGTTCGCTTCATCATAGATAGCAGGAAACATGCGACAATAAAATTTTAGAATCAGACAATGATTATTTGATCAGTTTTATCATAGGATGATATTCACCCTTAGTACCTGAAGGTTTAAGGTTTCTGATTTCATGGGCAATAACAATACTGGTGCGTGTGGCATCCAGTCCAAATCCGTTGCCTTTTAAGATATTTTCATACGTTCTGGTATGAAGGTCTGTAAATCCTCCGCTGAATTCAAACTCTTCGCCATCAACCTTTATAGACCTGAAGGTGTATTGTCCTTTTTGTGCGATATCAGAGGGCAGGTCTTTTCTGTTGACACTAAGGTACCATCTGACCCTTGCTTTTTTAAGTTGCAGAAAGCCTGCAGCTCTGTCTCCTTCATTTATATGTACAATATTTTCTGAAGGTTCCCCAAATATCCACGCAAGCATATCAAAAAAATGGATACCAATATTGGTTGCAATACCTCCTGATTTTTGAATATCTCCTTTCCAGGAATAAAAATACCAGGCACCTCTTGATGTAATATAAGTAAGATCAATATCAAATACCTTATCCGGGGGTGCCTGATCAATTTTTTTCTTGAGTTTAGTCACTGCTTCATGATGGCGAAGTTGAAGTATATTAAAAATCCGTTTGCCTGTTTCTTTTTCAATTTGTGCCAAAGCATCAATGTTCCAGGGGTTTAAAACCAGGGGTTTTTCACAAATTGCATTTGCCTGGTTTCGCAGTGCCATTCTGATATGCGAGTCGTGTAAAAAATTAGGCGAACAAATAGAAACATAGTCAATAGCAGATTCTCCTGTGCGGCGGAGTTTATCCAGATGCCTGTCAAACCTTTCGGGTTCAATAAAAAAATCGGCATCGGGAAAAAAACTATCGATTATGCCTACACTATCAAAAGGATCAAGTGCTGCCAACAACTGATTTCCAGTATCCTTTATTGCTTTCATGTGCCGGGGAGCAATATAACCGGCTGCTCCAATCAGTCCAAATTTATCCATCTTTGATTCGTCGTTTTTTAATTATTCAATGGCTTTACTCTATTTTTCAGTGAGGAAACCCCCTATTATTTATATCATTGCTATGCTAATTGTGCACAATACTGTTTGTTTGAAAAAACCAAAATATTTACCTCTATCGTATTTAAAATATTTGATGATAGCAAGTAAACTCAATACAAACCACAAAACAGCCAAGCACAGTTAACAATGATTTAATCTTATATCTATCAAATTACCAAAGGTTTATTGTAATTTTGTTCTTGAAATGAAATGTCCGACAAAGGTATTAAAAATCTTTCTTGGTATATTTCACAGGAAAAGTTATTTGAGTTGTTGGCAGGTCTCATGCAAATATTTCAAAAAAAATATATTAATTTTGAAGAAAGCGAATTATTACTGAATAAAACACCGTGCATTTGCGATGGAATTTTTTTTTAATCGGCGTAAATGAATATTTTGGAATTTATAAAAAACATTCAGGGGTTTATTTTTAAAAATAAAGTTTGTTTGATTTTGTTCTTAAGAGGATGGAAATCATCAATGGTTTAAAAAAAATTTGCTTTCATCTCAAAATGTATTAATTTTGCCTGACTTTTTAATAGGGGTATGAAACAAAAAAAATGGTATGTCGTTTATACACGACCACGATATGAAAAAAAAGTTGAAAGATATTTATCAGAAAAAGATATTGAATGTTATTTGCCTTTGGTGAAAAGTTTAAGAAAATGGAGTGATCGTAAAAAGTGGGTTTATTTGCCGCTGTTTAGTTCCTACGTTTTCATAAAAATAAATGAAAAGGAGCATTTTGAAGTTTTAAATACACAGGGAGTGGTAAGGTTTATATCTTTTGAGGGCAGACCAGCAGTAATTCCCGACAAGCAAATTGAAGAAATCAAATGGCTTTTATCTAATGAAGTAGAAACAGAAACAGTAGATAAAAAGCTTGAACCTGGTACCATGGTAGAAATTATTAAAGGGCCATTGAGAGGTTTTAAAGCAGAAATGATTTATTATAATAACAAGAGAAATATCCTGATTCGCCTTGAGCAATTAGGAAAAGTTATTTTAGTTAAAGTTAATGAAAATCAGGTAATTGCAGTATAAAAAAGATGGATCGAAGTGTGTTTGGCGTTTTTACGTGAAACACGGAATATTTCAGTCTTTTATGCAAGTACCTTTGTAATCTTTTCAGAATGATTTTATTTCGCAAAATTGCAATGACACAATAAAACCAAGAAATTACCAATACAAAACAGTAATTTATGGAAAATGGAGTTTATGTTGGGGAAATGCTGGAAATGCCTGTAAAGGTAAAATCCAGACAATTATCAAACATCGAAAAAATCATTATCGAAGAATCAGGTGAAGATGCTTATAATCTTATATGTGACTATGCTGATGTAAACGATAAGAAAACACAGATATTATCTACCACCACTTTATTTAACATCCATAAACTTTCAAAAAGGGAAATTGCAACCATCATCAATCTTAAAAAGATCAATGATATCCGCAGAATCAATAAGTTTTTTGAAGCGGTTAATGAAAATATACCCCGAAACTCCCATTTTATCGGATGTGTTGAAACACTTGAACTAAGAGAAAAACGCCTTCTCAATAAGTTTCCAGGCATCATCAACCGGATGTATTATTTGGGCGATTACGTTTTTAAAAGAGTTATTCCTAAATTACCTTTTACAAAACAAATATATTTTGCACTTACCGGTGGCAGAAACCGTGTAATAAGCAGAGCAGAAACCCTTGGCAGATTATATTCCTGCGGTTTTGAAATTGTCCATGAAGAAACAAAAAACTATTTATTGTATTTTGTTGCCAGGAAAGTAGCAAGGCCGGTTTATGATTTATCACCCTCATATGGGCCGGTTTTTGGTATGACCCGAACCGGTAAAAACGGTAAACCTATTAAGGTTTATAAATTCAGAACCATGTATCCTTACTCTGAGTATTTGCAAAAGTATGTGTATGAAAAAAATAATCTGGATAACGGAGGCAAATTTAAAGACGATTTCAGGGTAACCGAATTTGGTAAAATCATGCGTAAATTATGGATTGATGAACTCCCTATGCTATTTAATGTACTAAAAAGAGACTTAAAACTTGTTGGTGTACGACCAATCAGCAGTCATTATCTTAGTTTATATCCTGAAGATATTGCCAAAATGCGCCACAAATTCCGCCCTGGACTTATACCGCCCTATTACGCAGATCTACCAGGTAGTTTTGACGAAATTGTTGAATCAGAAAAAAAATATCTGGAAAACTACGAAAAACTGGGTTGGATCACCGACATAAATTATTTCTTTAAAGCTGTTTTTAACATCATATTCAGAAGCGCAAGAAGTAAATAAATGCAGTACAAATTCCCTGGATTATTTTACTTTTGATTCTTTTTACTGATCAAAACTCCCCTCTTACATCTTCCCATTTGACAGCAAAAATTTCATGATTGAAGTTTATTTTTCCTGATTATAATTTTATTAGATAGATTCTGTTTTGTTTTCAACGAGAGAGCGCACCAACAAGCTAACTGCATGTTTTATAATGCCGCGATTTATAATCATGCGTGTGTTTGAAAATTTTTGTCTTGGGTAGGTTCATCCATTATCAGAATTATTCACTTTTCACGATTTCACAATCCTTCAGAGGAGATATGTATACACCGATTCATGTTTTTGAAATCCGGAGGTCGTTGCTGCATTCATGAGAAAAATAATAATTTTATTCCCGCTAAAATGATAACTGTTATCAGCACATATCTGACGAACCCTGCCCCCTTTTTTACGGCATATCTGCTTGCTATATAAGCTCCGGCAGAATTACCAACTGCGAGTACAAGCCCGGCGATAAGATTAATTTGATCATTGAAAATGAAAACAGCCAAAGCAAACGGGGTGAAAATCAGATTTATGAAAACTTTCAATGCATTGGCCCTTATCAGATCAAATCCTTCATATAAAACCAATGCCGACAATAAGAATATCCCAACACCTGCTTGAATAAACCCCCCATAAATACCAATCAGGAAAAACAAAATAAATGTTATCAGAAAGTTTTTATGTTCATGTGTAATTTCCTTGCTCCCGTGCAACCAACCAGAAGGTTTAAATAATAAAGGAATCAACATGATAAACATAACTACGGCAACCACTATTTCTACAACTCTTTCCCTGAGCTCCAATACAATAAAAGCTCCCAGCAGAGAACCCAAAACAGATGGGAATGCGATTTTGAGACCGGTTTTAATATCCAGCATCCCTTTCCGGTAAAAATGGTATGAACTGACAATGTTTTGAAAAAAGATACCGATCCTGTTGGTACCATTGGCAACATTGGGAGGCAATCCAATAAACATTAACACAGGTAAACTGATCAAAGAACCACTGCCGGCAAGAGTGTTGATAATGCCGGTAATAATCCCCGTAACCAAAACAAGTATAATATCATTCCAACTCATTGTACAAATGAAAAATGAAATACAAAAGTAGTGTTTTTTATCATCAGGAAAGGAATGATGCCTTTAGATGCAGCATCAGCAAAGGGATCATTTAATCGAGCAGGAAAAGAAATACCGGATTTTTAAATTCCGAAACCTTATGAAGGTGTAGACTGGTTTTTTTTCTTTTTACTATAAACCCTTTTTAACCAGGTTGGCAAAATAATAGCACCAATAAAAAGATAAGGATAGTAACTGATCAATCGCCATAATAAACCAAGGGCACCCGTTAGCCCGGTTGGAATAAACTCACCGAGGAAACCGCTGAAAACCAGCTCTGCTACACCACTGCCTCCTGGAGTAGGGCTGATAAGCAAAATCACCCACATAACCAGTTGCCTGGCATAAATCAAAAACTGGTCTTGTCCTGATATGAATGCCATGATAATAAAATTAATCACCAAAAAACGTCCTGTCCATGAAAAAAAAGTAGCACCAAAAGCTTTCAACCAAAAAATAAAAGGTTTGCCTTTCATTTCCTTTGATGTAATGATGATCTCATCCCCGGTTTCTATGGCAGATTTTTTCCATTTGCGCAGTATTGGCAATTTAAAAATATTGATGAGTAAAAATTTGAGTCCCCTGGGATTAAGAAAAATACCGTATACAATGATACTGGTAAGAACAAGAATAAACAGATATCCTAAAATAAAAATCCCCTGCGTACCAAACCGGGTATTAAAAAAAACGTATTCACCTCCACTTGTAAAAAGTTGCTCAGTTCCTACAATAAGGATAATTACCGGAACCATTATGATATAAAACAATTCATCAAGAAGAGCAGTTACCATCACTATTGCGGTGGTCCTACCCATTGAAATGCCTTCTTTGTTAACAATATAAAGCGCAATTGCAGAACCTCCGATAATAGAAGGTGTAACAGCAGAAGAAAACTCCCACAACATAATGGCATCAAAACTCCTGCGCCAGGTAATTTGACCATCTGTAAGTACTCTTAACCTGTACATATAGGCAAGGTCCCGAACGACCATCATGAGAAGGGCGAGAAAAAGAAATACGTATGTTTGAAAAACCCAATTGATATTGGTGAATGCTTCTTTATTAAAATTGGAAATTAACAGGTAGGCCGCAACACCTAAACCCAGCAATACGGGGATAACGATTTTACGAAACCTGAAAAAGGAAACAATTTTTTGATGCTGACTATCCATCTTATATTTTAAAAATAATACGGTATAATAAAAAACTCGTATTCATAAGTTCTATGCTTATTTTCAAGTAAAAAGCGTATAATTGAAAAAATATGTCTTCTTACGCAAAATAAACTGTTATCCAGATATTTTGTTTTTAAACCTTATGTTATGTTTTTGCAATTCTACAACATGGAAATTTAGAAAAGAATGCAAAGGTAAAGATGCTTTTGAGATAATAAAATATTATTGTTGAGGGGATAGGTAGTGACGAAGAAGTTACTGACATCAACCTTTCTCCTCGCTTCTGGTTCTTCCAATCTTTCATCTTTTTTTGAAACGATATTTTGAATGAATCACGTAAAACGACCAAAATTCTAATTATCCAGGAAGTTATTTATGGAAAAAAACGCCATAATGACACAAATAATCATTAAAAGTTGAGAAACAAGTCAAATTTGCAGCAAACAGGGTTTGGTTATATTTTTGGTTACCGAAAATAAAATTATCATCAATAATTTATTCACTAAAAATAAGGAGACCCCTATTATGACAATTTTCAGTATGAACCCAGATTTCGAAAAATATTTTGATAGAAATTTCCGCAACAGTGAAAACGATAGTTATACTTATGGCAATTGCGGATGTAACCCTAAAACCAATATCCGGAAAGTAAACAATGAGTATTTTTTGGATATGAGTGTTCCCGGACTCGAAAAATCTGATATAAAAATCAAAGTGGAGAAAGATACCCTGGAAGTATCTCATGAAAAAGAAGAAAACAATCATTTTGAAAACACTTCAGATTCATACCTGAGAAGAGAATTTGCTGTAAAAAACTTTAAACGATCTTTTACGCTCCCCGAAAAAACAGATATCGATAAAATTTCTGCTTCCTTCAAAAATGGAATTTTAACCATTCTGTTGCCGGTCAAAGAAGAAGAAAAAACCAAATTATCTCACACCATTAAAGTTTCGTAACAAGATTGAACCGGCATTTGCCTTACATGTGAAACCTGCTATACCCAAAGGATACATTTTCTTTACAGTAGATGAAAGGAAAAATGTATCCTTTTTGGGTTATCGTGATGTATGAATACCAACCTCCCAATACAACCCGACGCCATCATTCCCTCTTAAAAATCAGATCAACAAAATTTTTGATTCACGAAAGATTTGCATCAGTATACTACAAATATATCTTACATTGTTGATCCCTGGATTTCAATGAACTTGGATTCATCTAAAAGAGCGTACAAATTCGATCGTATTTCGGAAATGAACTGAGCCATGGCAATAAAATTGACACACATGCGGATGATTATAATTCGCAGCATGCTCAGAAACGCAGACGGAGGATTTTGGCGAGCTCTCTCGTTGAAAAAACGAGACAGTTATCTGACCTATTTAATAAAATTATAAACAGATGAAAATGGATATCATTTAAGTTTGTAATTTTGTGTAATTAAAAACACAACCCTAAAATCCAGAACATGTCAGAAAAATTATCAAAGCTATTTTTGTTGAATGAACACAACAAAAGACAAACCATGGTACTTGCTGCAGCGCAGGATAAAAATGCGCTTGAGGCAGCTGTAAATGCTTTTGAAAAGAAAATCATTGATCTAATCCTTGTGGGCAACAAGGAAGAGATCTTTCGTATCTCAGAAGAAAATGAGATCAATTTATCCTCTGTTTCTGTTTATGATGAAAAGGATATCCGGACCGCTGCAGAAATATCTGTCCGGATGGTTTCTGAAGGCAAAGCAGATCTGGTTATGAAAGGAAACTTAAGTACATCCATTTTATTAAAAGCAGTACTGAATAAAGAGTGGGGGCTGAGAACCGGTGAATTACTCTCGCATCTGGCGCTTTTTGAAATAGAAAATTACCACAAAATTCTGGCGCTTACAGATGCAGCTATGAACGTAGCACCTGGTTTAAAAGAAAAAATATCGCTCATCAAAAATTCAGTGAACTATTTAAACCGTTTGCAGATCACCAATCCTAAAGTGGCCATTTTAAGTGCCATGGAAACGGTGAATCCGGATATATCCTCCACCATTGAAGCATCGGCTTTGTCAAAGATGGCCGAAAGAGGGCAAATAAAAGATTGTATCATTGACGGGCCCATGGCACTTGATAATGCCATCAGCAAAAAGAGTGCAGAAATAAAAAAAATCATGAGTCCTGTGGCAGGAGATGCCGATCTGTTGGTAGGACACAACCTGGAAGCAAGCAACTCTCTTTACAAAAGTTTTATCTATTTTGGAAATGCCTCATGTGCTGCAGTAATTGTAGGAGCCAAAGCACCCATTGTTTTAACCAGCAGGGCAGATAGCGATGAAACCAAACTAAACAGCATAGCACTCGCCGCAGCAGCTTCCTGAATTATTCACTATCCGATGCCACAAACATTTTTGATTGAAAAATGAGATTTGTATGATCAATTCATAGTCATTCATGTAAATAATTATTTAATTGTTTTCTTACCTGCATCAAGGATAGAAATTACAAAAAGCATTTCAAAATTATTGACACCAACACCGATGATTAGTTTACACCGGTGCATGTTACCTCAATAAAAAATTGTACCGAACTCCGAGGAAGATAAGGAGCAAGCATGCGAAAACCAAAAAAAAAATTATAACCCTATGAAAGAAGAATTATTACTAGCCATAAATCCCGGTTCAACATCTACAAAAATTGCTGTTTTTAAGAATAGTAAAGAAATGTTCTTAAAAACCATCAGGCACAACCGGGAAGAAATAGAGAAATATGAAAAAATAACCGATCAGTATGAATTCAGGAAGCATATCATTTTGGAAGAATTACAACAGGCAGGTATCGAAGTAGAAAAGATCAAAGTTGTGATGGGACGGGGAGGACTGGTAAAACCAATAAAATCTGGTGTTTATGAAATAAACGATGCTTTGATCAAAGATCTGAAAATTGGTGTATTGGGTCAACATGCGAGTAACCTTGGTGGGCTGATCGCTCATGATATTGCCATGTCTTTACCTGACGCACGTGCTTTTATTGCAGATCCGGTTGTGGTTGATGAATTGGATGAAATTGCCCGGATATCGGGTCATCCTGAAATTGAAAGAGTCTCTATTTTTCACGCACTAAACCAAAAGGCGATAGCGCGGCAGCATGCACGTGCTGTTGCCCAAACCTATGAAGCACTCAACCTGATTGTGGCACACCTGGGAGGAGGAATCAGTGTAGGAGCCCATCATAAAGGTCGTGTAATTGATGTAAACAATGCACTTGATGGTGAGGGTCCTTTTTCTCCTGAAAGAAGCGGAGGATTGCCTGTAGGTGCTCTGGTAAAGTTGTGTTGCAATGGCAGGTATTCCAGAGATGAGATATTAAAAATGATTACCGGAAAAGGGGGATTGGTTGCTTATATGGGTACCAATGATGCCTATGAAATTGAGAGGAAATCTGCCGCAGGGGACGAAAAAGCCAAACTTATTTACCAGGCAATGGCTTATCAGGTAGCCAAGGAAATTGGTGCCATGTCTACAGTTTTAAAAGGTGATGTGGATGCTATTCTGTTAACCGGTGGAATTGCTTATGGGAAACCTTTTGTTGATCATCTTACAGAACGAATCAGACATATTTCACCTGTTTATGTTTATCCGGGAGAAGATGAAATGAGAGCCCTGGCCATGAACGGGCTTATGGTAATGAAAGGAGAAACAGAACCTATTGTTTATCAATAACAACTGTTCAGGAATTTGATTTTCCCCCATTGTTGAAAGTTATGAGAACAGGTATTTTTCTTACCTGCTTTAATCGTATTTTGCTGGAAAACGAATGATAAATGTTGTTCCTTTCCGTACATCTGATCGAAAAGAAATATGCGCATTAAAACCCGACAGAATACTTTTGACCATTGCCAATCCTAAGCCCGTTCCCGAGCTTTTTGTGGTAAAGTAAGGTTGGAATATGTTTTCTTTTTGATCTTCCGGAATACCCCTTCCAAAATCGATAATTTCAATACGAATAAAGTTCTCTTCTTCCCGACATTGAATTGAAATCAATGCCTTTTGATTTCGTTCATAAGATTGAATACCATTTTTAATCAAATTATTAAATACTCTGAGAAGTTGTTTTCTGTCGGCAAGGATATATAAAGGATTGTTATTTTCAGGAATTGAATATTGTAGTGTCAGATTATCATACCCCTGGTAAAGATCAGGTAATTGTGGTATCAATTCCCTCAGATCAATTTTTTCATATGTTTTACTAACCGGCATTTTGGCAAAATCAGAGAATTCACTGGCAATAACCGCCAGGGTATCTATCTGTTCTACCATACTCTTGGTAAATTTTTCCAAACGTTCATCCCAGTTTTTTTCCTTTGATTTCCAAGCCCGTTCCAAATATTGAACATTTAACCGCATGGGTGTCAGGGGATTTTTGATTTCGTGGGCAACCTGTTTGGCCATTTCTCTCCAGGCACTTTCTCTTTCGCTTTTGGCAAGGAGTTCAGCACTTGCTGTCAGTTCATCTATCATGCGATTGTATTCGCCAATCAACTGCCCTATTTCATCTTTTCTTGCCCAATTGATTTTTTGGTTTGTTTTTCCGAAACTAATTCTGGATAAATTATTCCTGATGATCTGCAAAGGACGAGTTACATGATCAGATATAAAATAAGCTATGATGAGCGTTACAAGCAACAAAAGGAGATAAATATTGATGAAGGCAACGAGAAAATAAGATATTTCGTTTCTTAATTCACTTTGTTTGGCAAAATAGGGTAGATTAATATAAGCGATCAATTCATTATTCATGTTCATTAACGGTACATAGGTCGACAGATAATTTAATTCTCCGATCTCCTCGTTATGAATAAATAAACTTTTCTGGTTATGATCCAGTTCATAAAATGCCACAGGATGCATATGCGAAGCAACCAAACCCTCGTTGAACACCCTCATTCGGGAGGAAGCAAGTAAATTACCGTCAGGATCAAAAAGATTGATATCACTAAAAAAAACATTCGATAGTCTTAATAAAACTCCATTCAGGTATTCCTGGTACTCCTCATTGAGATAAGGTTCTGTGGAAAGTAAGTTTTCCAGTTCAATAAGAATACTATGCGCCTTTTCATTGATAAACGAAATATTTTTATTGTTATAAATGTTGTAAATAAACCCTGCTGATACAGCACCAATTGACAACATAGATATTAACACGATTCCGATCATAAAACTTTGTAACCGCTTTTTAAAGTTAAAATGAAAAGCTGTGGTTAACGAATGCCTTATATCAGGCAAATAAATGATCATGGATAACAAAAGAAAAACAATGAATAAATAAGAAAAGGGAGCAATTTTCTCTAAAAATGAATCTTTGGGTTTGCTAACAATAATAAGTGTTTCATCGTCTCTTTGATAGAGCAGATGACTGTATTGATCCTCGTTAAAAAAACTAAAGGTCTCATTTTTATCATAATCGTATGATAAAGCATTGAGATTAAACAGGTGAGACCCAAATTTATGGGTCATAACATTATTTTTATAGATCGCATAAGAATATTCACCAGGATTTCTCAAAATATCAATCTCTTCGTCGATAAGAAGTTCCGGAAATCCCAGTTCGTGGGGTATGAATTTAGATTCAAATTCAAGAAACAGGGTATATTGATTATCAGGAATAAGCGGATCCTGGAAAAAAACAGGTGTAATATAACTGTTTCTTCCTGTATTGTTGTCAAGGTAAATAAAATGATCACTAAGTGTTGATTTCCCAAACTTTTCAATGAAATAAGCAAAATAATCATAACACAAGACCTCTTCATTAAAAGGTTTGATCATCAACATTTCATTTTCGGTGCAAGTAGTAACCTGCATATCATATTTCAGACTTATTTCTCCAAAATAGTTATTTTTCAAATAATCAAGAATGACTTCATCATTATAAGGATCTGCAATAACGAGTGAATCCAGATACCCATCTGTCATGAGATCCTGTTCGATTTCAAAAAATAAAAATTCTGCTACCGGATCTTGTTCTGATGAAATTTTTAAAGCAAGGTTTTGCCTTTGTGAATATTCTTTTTCATGATTAAAAATGTATAATGCATAGGTACTAATGATACCGTAAAAGAAAAACAGAACCAGGTACCCTGAAAATGTTTTTTCTCTCGATTTTTTTATAATCACGAGATAATAAAAATGTGCTGTGGAAAATATAAGCAGCCACAACAAGAAGTATTTGGTAATAATCAGAGCGAATACAAAGGTGATAATCCCAAAAGAATACCAGAAAAAAGAATGAAAGGATGGTTTAACAACATAAAAATGAATAAAATAGGAAATGATGCTTTTAAGAAAATAAAAACTCAGAAAAAACAATCCTAAAATAAATTTGAAATATCAAAGCCTAAAACATTATAAATTTTATTCTAAATTTGCCTTAAAAATTTGCCTCAAGCTAGAAAAACATTATAGGCAAAATTTTTAAAAAAACAGACAACCTACTTGTGCTTTGCCGAGACGGT
>CAYMLS010000083.1:13982-15911 GCA_964390665.1 uncultured Bacteroidales bacterium
CAATAATAAATGGGAATTAAAAACAAGTCCATTGATAAAATGAACAAGTAGAAAAGAATAAAAAGCGATAAATCCGTATACTATAAAAAGGAAAAGAAAACTTTTAAAACGATTAGAAAGAATGTTTTTTTGAGGTACGATGGATATATTGCGAAAGAGGTAAAAAAGAAAAACATTTAAAAACACAATGTGCAGTAAAAGATCACCTAATGAAGGTAAATAATAATTAAGGGCATAATATTGTGCAGAAAAAAGATCGCTTTGATATAAAACATAAGGTATGTTGAAATAAAAGATCACAGCCCTTAATAAAAGGAGAAAAAGGAATACAAAAATGGATTGCAGCAAAAATGACTTTTTGTAAAAATATTGTATGATAAATATTCCAAATAAAAGAATAGAAATTACGAGTAATACATTGATAATGATACGAATCAGATGAATCAAAGTGTTTTCTTTAACCAGATTTTCTGACTCGGGAAACACAAGAGAGAGAGCATAATCACCATTAGTAAAATAGATCATTTCACCTACAGCTGCATCAAGTGAGATTTGAACCTGCTCATTTATCTTAAAGTCTTGATAAAATTCATGTTCCAGAAACCGATTATGATAATTATACTTTTCTCTTAATAAAAAGGCAGTCCAAATTTTATAGTCCCCTACCCTTTCATTTTTGGTCAAATACCAACCATTTTTAATAAACTCAACACCAAAATTATACCTTGGCAAATCGTAATGGGTTACGGGTAAAATATTGTGTGATAAATATAAAATGGAATCATTGGATTCTACAAAAACAATTTGTCCGTTTTTTTCAAAGAGTTCATTGGTATAATGTATCCATTCTTTATCCTCAAATGCTTGTTCTCCAACTGTTTCAAAGTGCTCTACAATTATATCAAGAAGAGATTGGGTTTTGGTTTCTTTTTGAAGAAATGTACTTTGAAATTGTTGGGTTACCTGATCCTTATTGATGGAGGTATTTTGAAATAAAGACAAGGAAAAAGAGGCAAAAAACAATATAGCAGCAAGTACCAAATAAACAATTACTTTCTTCTTCATATACTTATACAAATTATCAATTTTAAACGATCCATTCTTTACCTGCAGTATAACTTGCCAGCACTTTATTAGAGAAACTCCAAACCAGATGAATTTTCATGAAATTGAGCTTTTAAAAACCACCTGCCTTATTGATAGGTTGCAAATAAATAATGTCTGCCAGAAAACGACTTAAAGATGTTTTATCTTGTTTTTTAAACGAAATGAATCAAAGGAATCTCCTTAAAAAAGGAGATGACTGATCTAAAAAAGTGAGTAACGCAGTAATAGACATGGTCTGGCAAAAACTAAATATAATAATTACACGTAGGATAAACCCATTATTATATTTCATAAATCAATTTACAAACAATGAAACAAAATGAGATGATTTTTTAAATAGTTTGGTACAAATCATAAATCAGCAACAACCCGAAGATAAACGGGAATAAACAGTCAAAACCAACATTATCAAAATCAATAAAATTTATAAAACCAGATAATGAAATTCTAAAATAGAGATAAACAACAATTAAAGGATAATTCTTTATATGCGTTAGAATGCTTCATCGATTACGAATACAATGATCCGGTTTAAAAAGCAGGAAACATAAAATCCTTCGAAAACTATGCCAGTATTGAATTACAAGTGTTTATTGTAAACAAAAAATAAGAAAACCATAAGGAAGAAATATTTTGTAAGTTATGAAACATCCAACAGAGAAAGGAGCACTTATAAATGATTAAAGAAACCGAAAAAAGATATATTTATCGATTCAGGGAAACAACAATTTTGAAAATTAAAATTCAAAGAAAAATCCATAAGCGATAAATGTTATGTATAGAATACAGCATTAAGGTTTTTGAAAAATATAAATTTGACTG
>CAYMLS010000083.1:15921-17470 GCA_964390665.1 uncultured Bacteroidales bacterium
GAGGTAATATTATTGTTGTTAGAAACAGCGCTAAATATAAATTTGACTGGAATAAGGATATTGCTTCAAGAATGCGCGAATATTGGCATGAAAACCAACAAAAAAGGCATTAATTAAACCGAAAACACCTTTATTTCCCGAAATTTTCTCACTTAATAGTGAAACATAAAAGGCATCAAAAGGCATTCCCTTTTTCATTTTTTTGGCGAATCCTTTTTTCTTCATTAGCAAAGAAATAGTTTTTTCATCAAAATGATTCAAGTGACGGGGTAAATCCCAGGCGGCCCAATCAGATCCATAATACCTGGCATCAAAGGATTGATAATTAGGGAGTGCAACAACAATAATTCCCTGATCTGTTAGCAATTGTTTTAGAATACCAATGGTTTGAAGTGGATCCGACAGATGCTCAAGAACATGCCACAATGTGATAACGGAAAAGGAATTTTTATAATTGTCATTATTCAGATCAGAAATATCAGTCAACACCTTAACCCCTTTTTTCCGGGCTTTAAGAACCGCCGATTTTTCTGGTTCGTAACCAACAGTCTTTATCCCTTTTTTATTCAAATAAACGAGAAAATCGCCGGTGGCGCAGCCAAAATCCAGGATATTAATTGATTTTTTATCATATTTTGTATTCAAAGAGCGTTTCAAAAGATTAAATTTTCGCTGAAACATAATTCTTTTTACAAAAAAATAAAGGTGGTCTGTAATTTTTTTCTTTGTGTCGGTGTGTGATATATATTCGGGTGATTGGTAGTATTCAGGTAAATCAGAGTCCAAAGGTCTTGGATTGGTAAATATAAATGAACAATCGGCACATTCCATGGTCGTGAAATACTCCTTACTTTTTAACCAATCCTGTGATTTGCTCTTAAGAACAATTTTTTTTGATTGACATAATGGGCATGCCGTTAGATAATTCATTGGTGCAAGTATGATTAAATTGGTTAAATGATCCCCTTTACGTTTATTTCTTCACTTTTGTGAGATGTTCAACATGTGAGGTTCATCTGTTTAAATTATATTAAAGTTGATAGATGCCTGTCTCGTTTTTTCCGACGAGAGAGTTCGCCAAAACTCTGAGGACATGTTTTACATGCCGCGATTTACAATCATGAGCATGTGTATCAAAAGTTTTGTCATGCTCGGTTCATCTGGATAAATTTAGTTTTCATTATTGATCAAAGCAAAATTACATGAATTACATTTTCTGTTTTTGATTGTAATACTCAAGTAAGTTTTATTTGAATGCATTATTTTAAACAAAAATGTTTCACGTGAAGCATTTTACACATTCTAAGACTTTATCAAACCGATTGTTTCACGTGAAACATTATTAAAATAACGTCTTAATATCCTAAATAAAAAAAACACGATTATCACCAGGTTTACTGACATTTACTAAGGCAGATTCACAAAGAGTTGGTGATTTGATTTTTATCAACTTCAATAGCCTTTGCAAGTAACTAATTTAAAGATCGTATATGTTTTTAAACAAAAATGTTTCACGTGAAGCATTTTACACATTCTAAGACTTTATCAA